>JAFDDW010000356.1 GCA_019310665.1 Deltaproteobacteria bacterium | reverse complement strand
CGTGCCTGTATCGAATCTTTGGAATCCCCCTAAAATTATTGCATATTTCATTTAGCAATCCTATTATCGCGCTCATATGAAGGTGGGACCCCAAATCCATCCAACAAGGGGTTGAGAATTTAGCCTTGATTTTGCTTTGATCGTTTTTTTAATTTTGCCATTAATGCCTTTGCCCTGTCAATTGCATCACGTTCTTTCTCGTCCGGTTGTTCTATCCATGGATTCGTGATTTTCATGGTTATTTTGCCGCTAAGTGGTTGTTCAGGAATTGCTCCCGGATCAAATAATGAATACCCTCTAAATTCCACAGCATTTTCTTGATAACATGACCACACAGCTTTTCGGATTAATTCGGGATTACCCTCAAATTGCAGATCGATTACGGATAGTTGTTTCCGGAAACGATCAATAAATTCCATCGGTAAATTATAAAGAAATGGATGTGGTGCAGATGTATCCCGAATCCGCATTTTTTCATCGACACCGTTTCGGATGAGGGCTTTTAAAGCTTCTCCGGTCAAATGGCCCTCTGATTCGGGGCCACCAACGATCATGTAGCGGATGTTCGGGTTTGCTACGATATTGCAGACAACCTTTTCAAATCCAATGTTCTCTGTTTGAATGGTTCCGGAAAGGGCGGCACCGCTTTCAATACCAGTTCTTACAAGAATTTCAATTTCAGGCGGTATTTTATCAGCATCATGATTCAGGATAATTGCGACAGCCACGGGAGAAGCATCATTACCCCTGACATATCTTCCATCTTCGGGGGGATAATCAGGATGTGGAGTGACTTTTAACATTTTTACATCCCAGTTTTCGTGGAGAATCTCTAATTATCGAGAACTAATTTCGCGGTATCTTACAATTACAGGAAAAAATGGAATTGCACCGTACCTGCCTGGGCCTTGAAATGAATTAATGCTTATTGCATATGTTAATTTATGGTATTTTGCAAGAATTTGAATTGTAGGTTCCATCAGCCAAGGTAACAAATTTTGGGGTACTTAAAATTGGGGATTGCGCCTCCATCCATAGTTCCAGAAGATCATTGGTTCATTGCAAATTTGAACAACCAATCCACAATTTTTATGCTGAATGAAATCGATCAAAAACAGCCGAAGAACCCGGATAAACATATGCCATTTTATCCAGGTTAGTAATTGATATCTCTGGTACAAAAATATAGGGAGCTCTGCAAATAGGTAGGAGATATGCAACTTTGATGGTGTAATTTGATTACAGCCGGTGGTATTCTGTTTTTATCAAAAACCCTCCCGCCTCACGACGGAAGGGTTTGTTTTTCAAGGTTTATTGTCCCCAGTCGCCGACTGAATCGCTGCCTGGGACGTCATACTCCAGGTATTCCTTGACGTCGAACGGCATGTTTTTCAGGTTGCTCTTGACCCGGTCCGCGATTGCCCTGGTCTCCGGACGGGCGTTGGACAGACCGGTGTATGGGATTCCATGGCCGTTAGGCACATCCGGATATTTCTTCTTGAACAGTTCGTGCCGGGCCACCATACGGTTGAACTGGCCCTGAGTATGGATCAGCGGAACGAGCTGCGGATTCTCTTCACGGGGATCCTGGTAGAGATCGAAATAAGCTTCCGGCATTCCCGATGCAGCGACATCTCCTGCACCTATCCAGTGCCTCTTATAACGCCCTTTGACCGTCGCTCCAAGCTCGTGACCGGCGTAGATAAATACATAATCGCGCCGACTGTGCGTGTCACCGTTCAATAACAGAGCTGTCTGGTCGAGACCGTCCACAACCCGGTCAGTGGGAATGTACTTCATTGCACCACCCAGCCGGGCGAAGGTCGTGTAAAGATCTGTAACGTGGATGATGTCGCCGACGACTTGCCCTTTTTTGATGACACCTGGCCACCAGGCAAAGGCCGGAACACGCACCCCGCCTTCGGTGAAGTCGCCCTTGCCGCCCCGGTAAATCATCGGAAGCATTCCCCAACCCGGCGGCGGGCTGTGGACCATGGGTCCGTTGTCAGCCATGGCGATAAATAAAGTGTTTTCGGCAATGCCGATCTCCTTGAGTTCATCCATCACCTGTCCTACGAAAGCGTCCAATGCGACAAAGGCTTCGGCGACTTTACCACCGGAGTGTGTCTTCTTCGGCATATCGGGTTTGAGGAAATTTAGAAAGTTGGGCCAGTACTGGACCATAAACGGCTTACCTGCCCTTGCGTTTTTACGAATAAACTCTAAGGTGCGCTTTTCAGATTCGCGGTCCACCTTTTCGTAGCACTCGTTCGAGGTCCCGCACCACTCTTTGCCCTGTTCGCCTTTCTTGCCTTCAATGATCTGGACCCAGCCTTCGGGCACCAGACCTGGATTGTCGAGTCGGTACGGGTCCGGCGGATAGATCTCCGGGTGGAGGCCAAGAACCGCGTTGACCGCATTGCCCTGGGGGCTGTAGAGAGAGGTGATTTGGTTCATGGGCGTGAAAAGTGCCTCGTCAAAGCCCTGATTGTGCAGATAGCTCTCTTCGATGTCGCCGAGATGTCCTTTACCGTAAAAGGCGGTGGCATAGCCTGCCTCGGACAGCACCTCGGCGATGGTGACTTCCTCGGCGCGCAGTCCCGAGAACTCATGGGGCATACCGACCACACCCATGCCATGCCGCACCGGGTGACGACCCGTCAGAACAGCTGCGCGGGTGGGCGTGCATGAAGGCTCTGTGTACATCCGGGTGAAATTGATCCCCTCGGCGGCCATTTTGTTCATGTTGGGTGTCTCGTAGCCGAAGTTCTTCTGGAGGCCGGGAAAGCCGGCGGCACCGAACGCAGTGTCATCCCAGAGAAGGTAGACGATGTTCGGCGGTTTACCACCGTTCTTATTTTTCAATTCTATCAGTCTTTTGTCGATTTCCTTGTCTTCGGTCGCCCATTTTTCGCCATTCTGCGCTTCGAGGATGTAATACTCGGCGTCGTGAACGATCTTGCCGTTCTCCGTTGTCCACGCTGCACTGGCACCCAGCAGAAATGCCAGGGTAGCATAAATTAATACCATAGGATAATATCTATTACACTTCATATTTACCTCCTTTTTTGATTCAAAGGATCACGTTTGTGCCATCATTTAATTTGTGAGCATAATTTACTAAACCTAATCATGCTTCCAAAGTTTACAATATCAAAAATCGGCAAATCTAATGGGGGGATAAAATGGGACTGGAGTCTTGATACTAATCAGATTTGCTAAAAAAGCAAAACACAAGGCGAATGCAGATATTGAGAAACTAACAACTATCAATTTGGCTGAAATTATTTCAGAAAGTATTTGGTTACATGAAACATACCAGAGAAGCAATCGGTATTTCAAATTTTTGTTAGCTCAAGCATCATCATCGGTACACCCTACGTGGTGGAGGATCCTGATTGCATGATGCATCAGGCAAGGTAATCAATTTTGGTTTGCCTAAAAGTGTGACATACGTGCCTACAGAAAACATTTGAGATTTATAAAAATTGTTAGATATGCAGATACAATACAAAAAAGTTAAAAATTGTAGATTACAAATTACCACATATTATTTTGATCGAATTCGGAGGTAAAAAAAATTGCCCTAACAACAGGGCAATTTCTGATAACAGGGTTCAATTGAGCATCCCCAAAACCTCACCACCAACTTTCTGCAACCGATAGCTACTCTCTGCCGGCAATCCCTCCATCTGCGATGCCTTTGTGTACGTATTAACGACATGAAACATATTATCCCCCATCTCCTGCGGCCAGGTCCCTTCCACCACA
>JAFDDW010000355.1 GCA_019310665.1 Deltaproteobacteria bacterium | reverse complement strand
AGACGATCTCCCTTTTCTCTTAAAGAAGCCGCTGAATATTTAGATGTTGCCGAAATTTCAGTAAGGAGATGGATGGAAGGCACTTATCCCCGCCCGCTTGCGCCGATAACCAAACTATGTCTGCCTTTAATAAAACCCCATGAAACGTCATATGGTACGAAAAACACTGGACAAATTGTCGAAGTTTTTATGGGCGGGGATAAACCCCGCCGCTACGAAGGGAGTGGAGATATATTGCCGCTTTTCCACCAATGTTGCTGCCCTATGCCCTATGCCATTTCCTGCTTTCTGTTTTCCGCATTCCCCATTCCAACTTCCGAATTCGTGACACCCTCTACCGTTTCTTTATTGCTCCAAAGGCAACAACATATGCCAGCACTGCCAAGCCTGCAATCATCGGAATCCCAAAACTGATCGCCGCCTGGGCTGCAACAATGGCGCTCAGCACCGATGCACATCCGTTCACCGACCAGGCATATGCCCGCTGAACCGGACTGTTTAAAAGGTAGCGCATCCCGAGAGGAAAGGGCATCCCCATCAAAAACCCGGCTGGCAGCATTAAAAGGAGGGCCGTAAAATATCGCAGAACCGGAGGAATCCGCAGCAAATAAACAGACAGCAGTTCCAGGCATATTGCCGTAAGGATCAGCACGCCGATTAAGGTGAACAGAGCGGGGCGGATATTTCGAACTGATTTGGTGTGTACCCATAAACCTCCCAGGCTGGAAAAGATGAGTATTGCTGAAACAACTAGCGTAAAACTGATGAAGGGATCGCCGACAAGTAAAATGAGGCCTTTGATCAAATAGAGCTCGATAAACATAAAACCGGCCCCGATACCCAGGAAATAGGTAATCTGCGAAAGGGTTGGCTTACTTTTTTTTCGGGTGATGAGGACAAGCGGAATAAACAGCAGGCAAACTGCAAGAAAAAGGGCTTCGACGAACACCAGTGAGACCACAATTTCTCCGGACATCAGCAGGGCGTAAAATCGGCTGCCCATACTTTTGTACAGGCTTTGTATCTTCAGCCATTTTAAATACCGGCCCGGAAAAGGCCGTCTATCCGACTGCGGCTTTACGTCCAGCAGATACTCACTGAAAAAATCATTGTGTCGACCCGACTCATAGGCTGCCGCCAGCTGGTTGATCTTTTGAAAGTGATAAGGTTTTTCAAATACATGAAATTTATTGGCCATATCCCGGCTGATCCCCTCCAAAAATACCAGATCGAAGTTTTTGTGCCGAGCGAATTCAATAAGGCTTTGGTCGTTTACAGGCTTTTTTGAGATCAGCAGCGTGAAGGTGTCAAAGTTGCGCAGAAGGGCCAGATGGTCCCGGGGACGATTAACAGCCATTCTTTTCAGTGCTTCGTAAGCGGTGCCCCAGAGTCGAAGAGAATCAGACGGCGGTAAAAGAAGTTTGCGTGAGACAATAATAGTGCCGGTAGCTGTCAGATGCTTCCAATAGTCAACAAAAGCCTCAATGGTGAAAATATACTCCTGGTTGAGAGCGGCGGCGCCCGGAATAGATGCGCCCCAGTTTTCAACATGAATGATATCGTAGCGGTGCGTGCTTTGCGACAGAAACGCTCGCGGGTTCCGGTTGATCACCGGAAGTTCATATTGACGGCGCAGCATTTCGGCAACATAGGGATTTTGCTGGACAATGGATATCTGACCGGCGCCGGAGGCTAAAGCGGTGGGTACCGCAGAGCCGCCGCCCTGCTCAATCAGTAAAACCCTTTCAGGATGCTGTGTCAGGAAATAGCCGGAGTAAGAAAGCATAAACGTGGTAAAATCGGTATCATTTTTTTCTTTGAGATCATACAGCACCAGTGGGCTGTCACCGTCTCGGTAGATAATGTGCTGTCCGGGAAGTGTCCGGGTATATTTCAGACTTAAGCCGGGGGCAAAACGAACGTAGGGTGTTTTGACACGATCTATCCTGCCTCTCACGCTGGTTCTCGTTTCGATTATCTTTGTTTCGGGAAATTGAAGAATCTGACCGAGCGCCTTGTAGGGGGAGGGCGTTACCCGAATTATTTCAACGGTCGAGATTAGGGAGATAATTCCAAAAATAATGATCCCCGCACTGCAAGTGAGCACCATGCTATGCAGGAACGGGTGGCCTGGGAGGTTCTCGTTTTTTGTCAATGATTTTAGAGCTGAAAGTATGGCCGGAATTAGAGCCGCCGCGCTTGAAATAATTATGAGTTTTCCTTCTGTCAGAAAAGGAAGTACCAAAACCGGGGCTATCGCGCCCAGCGCGGATCCTGTCATGGATGCAAAATAGACCAGGCCGGCTCTTTCCGGTGCGGTGGTGTAACCGATGGATATAATCAACCCCGAAATAAAAAACGGCAGTGACAAAAAGGAATAGGCCGCCAGTAGATAGAGACTCTGGAGTGGTTCCACCGGAAGACTGAAGTAATCCAGCGGCATGCGATTCAGTGATAGAAAAGATAAAATTACCGCAATGGAAAAAAGGCAGAGAAGAACGCAGAGCGAGGTTTGAGAGGCGGGATGCTGCCACCGCCGGCTTTTAGACGCTTCGACCAGACTTAAAAATGTACCGCTGGCACCGAATCCGAAAAGAGCTATACTGATGACCATAAATGACAGATGATTCCACTGCCCGATGGCAAACACCCGGGTAAGAAGGACCTCAAAGGCAAGGGTTGAAAAGGATACGAAGAAGATGGAGAATAGTAGCATTGGCAATTAAAAGATTGGCGATAAAACTGTTAGTTCCAACATCCGGCCATTCGTAACGCCATATTAAAATTCGAATATCGAGTTTCGTATTTCGGATTTATTCCGCTCAATAGAATTAATCGCTTGATCGGGAGGCCGCTTAGAAAGAAATTTTTCCACCTACTTTGCCATGGCCTGCCCTGTCATCGGCACAAACAGCACTCCGGTAATCAGCTTGGTGGTGTAATCATCTCCGTTTCTGGTGATCAGGGTGAGATTCTGGTATGAAAAGGGATTTCCAAGCGGCAAAATGAGCAATCCGCCGTCCTTGAGTTGTTTTAGCAGGGGCGGCGGAACGTGGTTGACGGCCGCCGTTATCATGATGGCATCGAAAGGTGAGGCTTCCGGCCAGCCGAAATAGCCGTCTCCCTGACGGGTCTTTACATTGGTGAATCCGAGCGTTTTTAGCAGACGGTTTGATTTATGGTGAAGCTTTTCTTTGATTTCGATGGTGTAAACTTCTTTGACGATTTTGGCCAGCACCGCAGATTGGTAGCCCGAACCGGTCCCGATTTCCAGCACACGGTGGGTTTTGTTCAGCTTTAAACTGGCTGTCATCAAGGCCACAACATACGGTTGCGATATGGTCTGCCCCGCACCGATGGGAAGGGCCGTGTCGGCGTAGGCTCTTGAAATAATGCGTTGGGGGACGAAACAATGGCGGAGCACAGAGCGCATAGCCGCCAGGACCTGCGGATCGGATATTCCGTGACCTTCAATATCGTATTTGACCAATTGGTCTCTTGCGGCTTTAAATTTCGGACTGTCCGGCAACGCATCCGCCATTAAGGAGGAAGGAAAAAAAGTCAGGACGCAGAGAATGAGGAGGATCTTTTTCATGGCCAACCTCCTTATAGCATAAAAATCGGAAAGTGTCAGAGTCCTTAAATGATTGAATATTTTTGATTGAATATTGAATATTTAAGGTCCGCCTCCGGCGGATCAATTCCAACGATATTCAATAGTCAATTCCGGTTAATATTTAGAAAAAATTTTACTTTTTTCTCATTTTCCTATA
>JAFDDW010000354.1 GCA_019310665.1 Deltaproteobacteria bacterium | reverse complement strand
TACCCTTCACTATATACATCTTTTCCCTTGAGTCCTGGGCCTTGCGCCTGGCCTTTTATCATCGAGTATCCAGCATCCAGCAACCAGAGACAAGTGACCAGAGCCAACGGATAACGGATTAGGGGCTACACACAATCTTCTTAATTTCACCGGGTACAGCTTTCATAACATCTCCGGCCAGGTAGCCGTAAGGTCCTATGGCTACCGCCAAACTGTCTGCTGCAGCTCCGTGTAAATATACGCCGGCATGGCAGGCGGGTCCAACAGCAATCCCCTGTGCTATCAAACCGGCAATGATTCCGGTCAGCACATCGCCCATACCGCCGGAGGCCATTCCGGCATTGCCGGTGGGATTGATAAACATTCTGCCATCGGGATGCGCGATAACCGTGCGGGCGCCTTTGAGAATTACATGCACCTTGCAGTCGACTGCGAACTGTCGAGCGCATTTTATTCGATTCTGCTGAACGGTGCTGACCTGGGCGCCCATAAGACGGGCCATTTCACCGGGGTGGGGGGTTAGAATTACCGGAGCTTTGGCATTCGACAGGATTTGCACATGGCCGGCCAGGCTGTTTAATCCATCGGCATCAACGACGACCGGGATGGTGCTGGTCTCTATAATTTTACGGACAAGTTTTTTGGTTTTCTCAACCTGCCCGAGACCCGGTCCGATGGCAACACATTTTTTGCCGGTCATTAATTTTTTAATGACGGTGAAGGCGGATTCTCCGAGGACGCCGGTTTGAGTTGCGGGCAGCGGCGCCGTCATTGCTTCCAGAACCTGTGGCTCTATTACAGCATTCAGGCTTTCAGCAATGCCCAGCGTTACGAGTCCTGCACCGGCGCGCAAGGCTGAGATGGAGGTCATGGCGGCGGCGCCGGTTTTTCCCGGCGACCCGGCGATAACCAGCAAATGGCCGGTCGTCCCTTTATGGGCATCCGGTACCCGGGGCCTTAAACAGGATTGGATAATTTCCCTTGTCAAGAGCCATTGGCTGGGTCCTACCTCTTTGACGATATGGGACGGAATTCCAATATCAACGATTTTAAGCGATCCGGCGTACGCCGCTCCCGGATGGACGATGTGGCCGGTTTTGGCAAAGGCAAAGGTCGCCGTGGCCTTGGCCCGGATACACACACCGCATGCCTGGCCGGTGTCTGAATTCAGCCCCGAGGGGAGGTCGACGGCCATCACGGGTTTGTTGAGGCCATTGATAAAATCAATGATGGTTTTAAAATATCCTTTGACATCCGATTTTAAACCGGTGCCGAGAATGGCATCGACCCATACATCCAATCCGGCCATTTCGGATTGGTGTTTGTTAAAAGAAGCTTTATCCGGGATTGCAACGACTGGGACCTCCAGCGGTTGCAGGAGTTTGAGATTGGCTGCGGCATCGCCCTGGACCCTGTTTGCTTCGGATAGCAGATATACATATACCTGAATACCTTTTTGTTTCAGGCAGCGGGCAATGACAAATCCATCGCCACCATTGTTGCCCCGCCCGGCAATCACGCCGACCCGTTTATTTTCAATACCCCTAAATTGTTCAAGCAAAAAGCGGGTCGTTCCCCGCCCGGCATTTTCCATTAAAACCATGCCGGGCATGCCGAAGTCTTCGATGGTCTTGCGGTCCATCTCTTGCATTTCTTTTGCTGTGACAAGGATCATACTATGCTCCACCTTTTGAATTCAGATGACAGAGGACAGAAGACAGATAAATTGATTTCGGATTTGGGATTTCGGTATTATAAATCTGAAAATAATCCTTTTAGAAATCCCCAATCGAGAAACCCTACACCTTCTGCCTCATACCTTCCACCATATGCCTTATGCCTTTACCTTCCACCTCCTACCTTACGCCCTTGACTACAACCCCCAATCCGCAATCCGAAATCCCCAATCGAAACAATCCCAAATCCGAAATCCCCAATCCCAAATCCGAAATCGAGTGCCCCGCAACCCGTCATAACGCCCTAATCAACCGTACCATTTCTTCCACCGCATCCCGCATGCCCGTCATCAAGGCCCGGGAAATAATGCTGTGACCAATGCTGAATTCATCGATTTCATGGATGCCTTTGAATGCTTTAATCGTTTTGTAGCATAACCCCCGGCCTGCTTTGACACTGAATTTCAGTTTATGCGCGAGTTTTACCGCATCGATAATATTCAGAAAGGCCTGATGCCTTTTCTGAGCTGTCTTGGCTTCACAGTAGGTACCGGTATGGATTTCAACCATGCCGGCACCGCTGCCGTGGGCCATTTTTATCTGCTCGGGTTGCGGGGTCACCAGAAGTCCCACCGGTATACCACTGTTTTGCAAAGTTCCCACGGTTTCCGATATATCGTCGCGGTGCACAAAGAGATCCAGTCCCCCATCAGATGTGAACTCCTCCCGCTTTTCAGGCACCAGGGTGACCAGATCAGGCTTAATATCAAGGGCGACACCAACCATTTCGGATGTTGAGGCCATCTCCAGGATAAGCTTGCTCTGGACCACGCTGCGTAAAATGCGGGCATCTCTGTCTTTAATGTACTTGCGGTCCTGGCGCAGGTGAACGATGATTCCATCGGCTCCGGCCAGTTCTGCCACCGCGGCGGCCGTCACCGGGTCAGGAATCTGACTTTTACGGATTGCTCTTAAGACTGCCACCTGGTCAACTTTTACCGCTAATCCAGACATCGTACCCCCTTTGGAATGAGTTCCAAAATTTCCCTGCTTTTTTCTTCCATGATCCGGGTGTCTTTTTCGGATGTTTCGTGATCATAGCCCATCAGATGCAAAATGCCGTGCACCAGCAGTTCGTTGAACCGCCGCTCCATGCTCATAGAGGCAACCTGTGCCTCTCTTGCGGCCGTATCCGTTGATATGACTACATCGCCTAAGAGATCAGGGGTCAGGTCTGGGAATTCCCCTTCGCGCATCGCAAAGGCGATGACATTTGTAGGGCCTTGGCGGTTAAGATATTGTTGGTTTAGTTTTTCTATCTGTGGATCATCCAAGATAAGGATGGATATTTCGCCGTCAGGACAGTCCAAGGCGTCTAAGATGACCTGAACCGTTTGCTTTATCTTCTTCAGCGAGATTTTGTGCCTGCTTTGTCTGTTGTCTATCGCGACTTCCATTTTTCGGCCTTCCTTTGCGAATCTCGCCGGCTGATGCCCGCTTTTCAGGATATTCGATCCGATGATGGTGGATACCATACAGCATTTTGTTAAAGCTCCTGGCGATTTTATGCAGGTCTTTTAAGGTCAACTCACATTCATCCAACTGACCGTCAGAAAAGATATTGTTGATGAGATTCTGGACAAGACCCTGGATCCTTGATGGTGTCGGGTTATCAAGGGTTCTTGACGCCGCTTCAACCACATCGGCCAGCATGAGCAGGCCGGTTTCCCGGGTTTGCGGCTTGGGGCCGGGATATCTGAAATCATCTATTTTAACTTGATCTTCTCCTTTCAGCTGTCTGGCTTTGTCATAGAAATATTTGATGAAGCTGGTACCATGGTGCTGTCGGATGGTGTCGATAATATCCTGACCAAGCTTGTGTTCTTTTGCAATTTCGACACCTTCTCTGACATGGGCAGTCAAGATCAGACCGGACATAGACGGTGCCAGTTTGTCATGCTTGTTTTTGCCGTTTTTTTGATTTTCAATAAAATACAGGGGCTTATTAATTTTACCGATATCATGGTAATATCCGCAGACTTTGGCAAGCAAATGATTGGCGCCTATTTCAGATGCAGCGGCTTCCACCAGGGAGCCGACGATCACCGAGTGATG
>JAFDDW010000353.1 GCA_019310665.1 Deltaproteobacteria bacterium | reverse complement strand
TCTGAAGGACTGGCAGTTGTCAAGTCGGTAATATTGGTTGATCGTCAGGAGGGCGGGCTTGATAATATTCGCAGACACGTGGATAGTGTAACTGCCATTATTACACGAGATGATTTAGTCGATAGGTGGCAGACTTTAAACAGGGAGTAATTACCTGTCGTTGTTATCGGGCGCTGCAGTAGTGGAAAGATTAAATCCCAAAAAACAAATCCCAAATAACAAACAAATCCCAATAACCAAAATTCAAAAACGACTCCGTTGCCTTCGACAGGCTCAAGCCCCGAGCGAGTCGGGGGGAGCCGTTCGGGACCGAACTCACGACAATACAAACCAGAACCGCCAAGTCTGTCTCGGACTGATTGTTTTGGTCATTGGAAATTGAAATTTGAGATTTTTTTGAGATTTGGTGCTTGGGATTTGTTATTTAATACGCTAGATTTGAACAAGCAGTAGTGAAATTGGATGGATTATTGGTTTTGATCAACAATATACGTAGCACTAGCATCATCCGACTCCCAGGCGGTGACCCGGCTGACGGTTACCGCCGTATTCTCAATTCGTTGCTGCAGTTCGGCAGCAACAAAATAGGCGATGTTTTCAGATGACGGCTGGCTCTGCTTAAAGTAATCGAGTTCGTTGAGGTATTTGTGGTCAAGCATCGACATGATTTCGGCAACGTTCTTTTTGATCTCACCGAAATCAATTACCACACCGCCTGCACCTAATTTTTCGCCGGTGACATAGACTTCGATTTTCCAGTTGTGCCCGTGCATGTTTTCACATTTTGAACCCACCATGGTGAGTTGATGGGCGGCCGCAAATTTGGTGACGACTCTTAGCTCATACATGTCAAAAAATCCTAAATCCGAAGCACGAAATCCGAAATCCGAAACAAATTCTAAAAGTTTTACTTTATTCTACGGAAGGTTAGTTACGGGCTTGCGATGCTCCCCCTTTGAGGATATTTTTTAGCTTTTTGGAGAGCTTGCTGGATTCGACCTCGGCGAATTCCTTCAGTAAGGCTTCCTGCTTTTTGGACAGATGGGTTGGGGTTTTGATATCGACCTGGATGATCTGGTTACCGCGCCTTCCCGTCCGCAATGACGGGATTCCCTCTCCGTTAAAGTATAGAACATCTCCGGGTTGAGTGCCTTTGGGAATCTGCAGCTTTTTATCGCCATTTAAGGTCGGCACTTTGATCTTATCACCCAGAGCCGCTTGAACAAATGAAATCGGCACCCTGCAGATAATGTCATTGTCGCGCCGCTGGAAAAATTCATGGGGTTCGACATAAATGAAGACATACAGATCGCCATGCGGTCCGCCCTGCCGGCCGGGTTCTCCTTCACCGGTCAGCCGCAATCTTGACCCATTGTCCACCCCGGCCGGAATCTTTACCGATACTTTTTTGCCCACGGTTACTTGACCGGTTCCCCGACAATTCCTGCAGGGATTGGGGATGGCCTGGCCTTGACCCCGACAGATGGGACAGGTCGACCGTACAGTAAAAAAGCCCTGGTTCCTGGTAATCTGACCCAAACCGCCGCATTGCCGGCAGGTCTCGGGGCCGGTGCCCGGCTCGCATCGATCCCCATTACATTGCGGGCAAATTTCCATCTTTTCAACGTTGATTTTGGGTTCCGTACCAAAAGCGGCTTCCATAAAGCCGAGGGTAAGGTCGTAGCGTAGATCAGCTCCCCGCTGCACCCTGGTTCGGGAGCGTTTCCGGGTACCAAATCCGAAGAAATCCTCGAATATATCGCCGAAGCTGGAGAAAATATCTTCAAATCCGCCAAAACCGGAAAACCCGGACCCTTCCAGACCGGCATGACCGAATTGATCATAAAGCCCTCGCTTTTCAGGGTCCCGCAAAACTTCATAGGCCTCGGCGGCTTCTTTGAATTTGTCCTCAGCGGCTTTATCGTCGGGATTCCGATCCGGATGGTATTTTAAGGCGAGTTTGCGGTAGGATGCTTTTAAATCATCATCAATGGCGTCGCGTTGTACGCCCAAAATTTCGTAATAATCCTGTTTGGTACTCATTTGCACAAATGGTTGTTTCTGGATCGAATGATCCGCCTGATAATTTTAGTTGCTAAAACCCTATCCCCATCAATTGTTGCCACTAATGTAATGCAGTAAAGCCGGTTGTCAATTTGCTGAGCGGTCGGGGGTGCTATGTTTACTATCCTTCAGTTTTGCTTGGGATGTGTTCCCACCAGAAAAAGCCCGGTGCAGATCAGCATCACCATCCCTCCCAGAGGAAATGCGGCTCGCAGCTGAAAGAAATCCATCATCATTCCTCCCAAGAGGGCCCCGCTCAACATTCCCAAACTGTGGGCCACCGTCATCAGCGCCATAATACTTCCCATGGCATTGATCCGGCTGCCTTTTAAAACCGCCATCGCCATCAGGGCCGGCATCGAGACCCCTCCGCCCAGACCAAAAAACACAGTGGCCCGGAATAAATCCGCCAGCCGGTCGGCCCACACAAATGACAGGATGCCATAGCTTACGGTCAATCCGCCGGCGACCACCATCAGCTTTTTGCTGATCCTGTCGGCTAGGTAACCCATCGGTATATGGATTAAACCGCTGACAAATACCCCCAGCATGATCAGAACGCCGATTAACGAACTGGAAGTCCCAAATTTCTGGTCGGCATACAAGGGGATAAACCCCCAGATGATACCTACACAGAATACATAGGCGAATCTGAAAGAAAAAAGACCGGCCACGTGCCGGTCATAAACCAGTGTTTTCCATGAAATCAGTTTTTCCGCGGAAATGATGCCTTTTTCGGATCGGGTGGGTGGGAGCAGCAAAAGACACAAAAAAAAACCGATCAGGGCCAGCAGTCCCATACAGATAAAAGAGGTCTGGAGGTTGAAATGATCCTTGACGATTCCTCCGATTAACGGCCCAAGGCTTAATCCCAGAAACAAAGACGTGTTAAACACACCCATGGTGATGCCTTCGCGACCCCTCGGCGTGATATCCCCAATATAGGCCTGGATCACCGGCATCAGCATGGCCGAGGAGATCCCGTGAAAAAAACGGATGACAATCAGTGTACTGACTGTATTTGAATAGATAAAAGCCACGGAGATCAGGGCATAGGCGAGAAAGCCCGGGACAATAATCGGCTTGCGCCCCTTTATATCTGAAAGACGTCCGAACCATGGCAAAAAAACGGTTCGTGACATGGAAAAAGCCCCAAAGATGAGTCCGATGTACAAACCCGAAGCGCCGAGATCGTGGGCGTAGATCGGAAGCAGCGGAACCACAATGCCGACTCCGGTTACGGTTGCAAATATAGAAAAGAACAGGGTGCCAAATATTTTTTTGTCCAGTTTTCCCATATTCAGTCAATTAGCTGTTTAAATCACGTGGCCTTGATAATATAATTTCTCCCGTTCTTTGGGTGCTGTAACCGCCTAACGCTTCCACCCGGGTCTTAAATTCTGAGGTATTGATGGTTTCAAGCAGCAGTTGAATATTTTCCGATTCGAAATGCGTCGAGGGTATGATCAGGTCATACTGTTCGGTGACAACCGGAATAAAATCAAGATCCAGTGCTGCCGCTGCGGCGTAAATGCCCAATCCGGTGTCTGACGTTCCGCTGAGTACCGCCACGGCTACAGCCATGTGAGTGAATTCTTCATGCTGATAACCGTTGATTTGCGCCGGATTGATTCCGATTTGGTCCAAACGGTAGTCCAAAAGAACTCTTGTGCCGGATCCCGCCTGCCGGTTGATAAAAGTGATATCCTTGCGGGCCAGATCCTCGACGCCTTTGATACC
>JAFDDW010000352.1 GCA_019310665.1 Deltaproteobacteria bacterium | reverse complement strand
TTGCGAGTTAAAAAGCATCTTATTCAATTCAAAATCCCAAATCTCGAGCACCAAATTACAAATAAATCTCAAATAACAATATTCAATGATCAAAACAGAGGCGTCTCGAACTCCATTTTTTTAAGTTTGTGATTTTGAATTTTGGTAATTGGAATTTGTTTGAAATTTGTTATTTGAAATTTGTAATTTATTGTCCTTGATACTACCAGGTACTACAAATCGCTATTGGTAATGGTATTCCAATGTCTGTATCAGTGCCGTTAAAGTTTGGTTGACCGGTGCCTGCATGCCCAGTCGTTTGGCTTGGCGCACAATAAATCCGTTGATCGTTCCTATTTCCGTCTGTCGTTTGTTGTCCACATCCTGCCCCATGGATGACCGATTGAGGGCGGTTGCTTCAGCCACAGCGTATACATGATCTACCGCATCCTCGCGAACCTTTATATTCATCTGGCCGGCGATTTTCATCGCTTCTTCAACGGCATTGCGACTGAGTTCCCGGGTTATTTCTAAATCGAGGATCTGACCGTTCTTTATTGTGGTTAAGGCCGTAATGGCATTAATGCCGATGTTGATCAGCAGTTTATTCCAGAGCAGACTGCGCACGTCATCAACAGCCTCCGTTTCGATGCCGATCTTTGTGAAGAAATCGGATAATTTGCGTGCCCGCTCTCTTCCCTGTTCCGTCTCAGCCCATGCGCCGATGGTCGTCGTACCGATGCCCGCATGACGGATGCTGCCCGGTCCGAGCAGGGTGGCCCCATGGGATGTCGTTCCCGCCAGCACCCTTTCCGGGTCTATGAATTCAGATAGAATATCGGCGTTGCCCATGCCGTTTTGCAATGTCATCACCGCTCCGTCGGAGCCGGCCAACTTCCGGGCCGTTTCAGCCGCCGAGGCGGTATGGGTTGATTTTACAAAAATGATGACCAGTTCCGCCTGTCCGATCTGCTCCGGATCGGTGGTGGCCTCGATACTCAGCGTGCGGGTTTGGCCCTCTCGCTCAATGCGCAACCCATCTTTGTTGATGATTTTTACGTGCTCAACCCACACGTCATACAGCCATACCTCGTTACCGGCTTCAGCCAGCATGGCGCCAAAGAGGCTGCCCATGGCGCCTGCACCAACCACAGCGATTTTCATTTTATCCCCCCCTATGAATGACGAATGACTTCGGAATGACGATTGACGAATGAATAATGACGAATGATGGAAGTCGCTTCGCTCCGTCGATTAATGGTTTTTAAAATAGATCGCTCGATCCTGAAGCCCTTGATGGGATGGGTTTTTAAATAATTCAGTCGAAACCGATCCAATATAAAATAGATAGTATTCCTTAATTCGTCATTTGTCGTTCGACATTCGTCATTCCATGGCCTTGATTGAGCCAGCAGGCGACAAAATGATTGGCAGTCGCCTCCATCAGTGGTGGTTTTTCTAGCGAACAGCGGTCAAATTTGTACGGGCACCTGGGATGAAACACGCAACCCCCCGGCGGATCTATGGGGTTGGGAACATCTCCTTCCATTGAAAAAGATGCCGTTTTGTGGTGCGGATCCGGCAAAGGAACCGCCTGCAGCAAGGCACGGGTATACGGATGTCTGGGAGTGCGGCTGAAATCTTCAGTCGTGGCCAGCTCGACAATCGATCCCAGATACATGACCGCGATGCGTTCGCAGATATGTTGGACGACGCTTAAATCGTGAGATATAAAAACGTAGGAAAGATTGAATTCTTCCTTCAGATCCTGCATCAGATTAATAACCTGGGCCTGAATGGAGACGTCCAGAGCGCTGACCGGTTCATCGGCAACGATCAATTCGGGACGCACACATAAAGAACGGGCAATACCGATCCGTTGCCGCTGACCGCCGGAAAATTCGTGGGGATATTTATCCAGGTCGGCTTTCTGAAGTCCGACTTTTTCCAAAAGCTCAGCTGCCGCATTCTGCTGTTGATTGCGCGTCAGACGCTGAATGGCCCGCAACGGCTCGGTGATGATTGCATCCACTTTCATGCGCGGATCGAGACTGGAATAAGGGTCCTGGAAAATGATTTGCATCCGTCGCCTCAGGGGCATAAGTTCGGCGGGGCTTAAAGAAAAAATATCCTGCCCCGCAAATTCGATGCGACCGTCGGTGGGTTCTATCAAACGAAGGATTAATCTGCCCAAAGTTGTCTTGCCGCAACCGGATTCTCCCACCAGGCCGAAACTTTCTCCCCGCGAGACAGAGAATGAAACGCCGTCAACCGCCTTTATCCAGCCTTCAGGTTTGGCCAGGACGCCGCCGCCCAGAGGAAAGTGCTTGACCAGATCGACAATATTCAGCAACGGTCCGTCAAACATTATCCCTCCTGCGTTCAGGGTGTTCCTTGAGCCAGCATCTGGCCCTGTGGCCATCTGCTATCCGGAAAAGGGTTGGTGGGTTTTCCCGACAAAGCTCAAAACTGTGTGGGCAGCGATCGGCAAATTTACAGCCGACAATCATTTGGGTCAACGGCGGCACGGTTCCCTGTATTGCTTTCAGTCTTTTGACCCGCTTCCCGGAATGACCGGTCCTCGGCATTGATTTGAGCAGGCCCCGGGTGTAAGGATGGAAGGGCCGGTCAAATATATCGGTAACGCCTGCTTCTTCGACGACCTGACCGGCATACATGACCACCACTCTTGCGGCCATCTGGGCAACTACTCCCAGGTCGTGGGTAATTAACAGCAGCGACATCTCCAACTCATCCTTCAGCTTTACCATCAGCGACAGAATCTGGGCCTGGATGGTAACATCCAAGGCGGTGGTGGGTTCGTCGGCGATCAGCAGTTTGGGGCCGCAGACCATGGCCATGGCAATCATGACCCGTTGGCGCATCCCGCCGGAAAGCTGGTGCGGGTAATCATTCAGCCGTTTGGCAGCTGCCGGTATTTTGACGTGGTTCAGCCAATCGGCGGCTTTTTCAAAAGCCTCGGCCCGATTCAAACCCTGGTGGACCATCAATGGTTCGGCCACCTGACGGCCGATGGGCAGCACCGGGTTGAGGGAAGTCATTGGTTCCTGAAATATCATTGAGATTTGCCGACCGCGAATTTTGCGAAGACTTTCACGATCGAGATCCAGCAAGTTTTGGCCGTCGAACATGATTTTTCCGGACTTAATTTTGCCGGGAGGGGAAGGAATCAATCCCAGAATGCTCAGCGCGGTGACACTTTTGCCGCAGCCCGACTCACCCACCAGCCCGATGGTTTCCCCCGCAGCCAGATGAAAGCCGACACCATCCACCGCCCGGGCAATACCTTCCGGTATGTGGAAGTGTACGGCGAGATCTTCTATTTCCAACAGTTTGTCGTTCATATTAGGGTAAATTGCATTCTTACGTTTCCGGTTCTATGTTAGGAATTGGATTCTTATCTTATTTAAAAGCTTTTTTATAATCGAATCCATTCCATTAAATTTTACTGATTTCCGGTTTAACCGGGTCAGGGTCTAAATAATGAAGCGCCGTCAAGGCATAAATTTTCGCCGTCTCGACAAGTTGATCCAGATCGACCCACTCATCCACTTGATGGGGCACCTGACGGTCACCGGCGCCCATGGTTACAATAGGAATATTTTTCAAGGCCCATAAAAAGGTGCCGTCGGTGGCCCCGGGAACGCCGGCATAGGTCGGTTCTGTGTTGCTCATGCGGCCGGTCGCCCAGTCGGCCGCCTGAACCACCGGATCATTTCGATCGGTCAGGGTACAGGGCCGGTCGGTTAAAATTTCCATCTCGATTTTGAGGTCATGATTTCGCTCCAGCCCGAGCGATTTGTCGTAT
>JAFDDW010000351.1 GCA_019310665.1 Deltaproteobacteria bacterium | reverse complement strand
GTCACGCTACATGAAGCTAAAAAAGCTGGAAATAACCGGTTTTAAATCCTTTTATGAAAAAGCCACCATCGAATTCCCCCGGGGGATCTCCGCCGTGGTGGGGCCGAATGGATGCGGCAAAAGCAATATACTCGATGCTCTCCGATGGGTGATGGGTGAGCAAAGCCTGAAGCAGCTGAGAGGCAAATCAAAAGAAGATATCATTTTTTCAGGCACGAACGGTAAGTCGCCGCTAAACATGGCCGAAGTTTCGTTAACGCTCGCCAATGACAACGGCAATGCCCCCGAGGAGTTGAAGGATTTCACGGAAATCAACCTGACCCGACGACTGTATCGATCCGGAGAAACCGCCTATTTTTTAAACCGACAGCCATGTCGCTTGAAAGATATTCATAATATATTTTTAGGCAGCGGTTTGGGCTCCAAATCCTATGCCGTGATCCAGCAGGGCAACATCGGCGCCATTACTGAAGCATCCCCCGAGGAACGCCGCTACTTTATCGAAGAAGCAGCTGGAACCACCCGTTATAAAAGTCGCAAAACCGAAGCCCTGCGCAAAGTGGAGATTACCCATCAAAATCTTTTAAGGGTCAACGACATTCTTTCAGAAATAAAGCGACAGATGGCAAGCCTGAAGCGCCAGGCCCGCAAAGCGGAATTATACAACAAGTTTCAAAAACGCATCAAAATTTTGGATGTCCATCTGGGAGTTCATAATCATGATGGCCTCAGCGCCCAGATTGATCAAACCGACGCTTTGATAAGAGAATTGAAAGATGCGGATATCGGACACTCATCCGAATTAAAAAAACTTGATGCCGCCGTCGAAGAAATAAAGCTCAAGCGCTGGCAAAAAAACCAGGAAATTTCTGAACGAAAATCAGAAAAATATGAAACCCAGCGCAATGTTGACCGGGCTGAGAATGATCTGGCCCACCTGCGCAATGATATCGAACGACTGGCCCGGGAAATCGGTGAATTGGAGGAAGCCCACGCGGATCTGGTTCAAAAAAATCAAGATATGGTTTCTGAAATCAAGCAGGTTGAACAGGAAAACGTTCATTTCAGGTCAGAAATCGATGGTATCAGGGAAAATCTTGATCAGAAAAGACAGGGCAGTGAGCAAATCAAGGAAAAATTAGCGGGCCTCAACCGGGAACTCGAATCCAAGAAAACCCACTTGATGAATCTGATGACCCAGGAGGCCCAGTACAAAAATATCTATCAGAACGCAGCCAGTAACAAAGAAAGCCTCCAAAGGCGACTCAAACGCGCAGATGAAGAAGAAGCCCTGGCTCAAAACCAAATCAAGGAGTTTCAGCAAGAAGAATCCCGGGCCAATGAACAGCTTGAAACCCTGCGACAAAAAATCAAAGAGCTAAGCGGCCGGATCACTGCCACACGAACCCTGCTGGATGAAAAGGCAGGCGCCCTGGGCCAACAGGTCAAGCTTGTCCAAACGCTGGAATTAGAGCGCAATACCGCCAAATCCAAATACAATACCCTGAAGAAAATGGAGGACAACTACGAGTGGTACCGTGACGGCGTCAAGGCCATCATGAGAGCGACGAGCGTCGACGGGGAGCAGACTTCGGTATCGCCAATCAGCCGGGAGCTGGCCGCTAATGTGCGGGGACTGATGGCCGACATCATTGAAGCGGACCCGGCCTATGAAACAGCCATCGAAGCTGTCCTGGGGGAATCACTGCAATATATCATTGTCAAAGACCAGGAGGCCGGCTTGCAGGCCATTGATTATCTGCAAAAACACGATGCCGGTCGCAGTGGATTTGTTCCGCTTTCATCGGTAAAACCAGTATCAACAGAGGGAACCCATCCGCCGCCCGAAGCACTGCTGTTGAATCATATTACGGTCAAAGCGGGCTTCGAAAAAATTGCCCAGGCAATTTTAGGAGATGTCGTCTTAACCCAAACCATTGATGAAGCTTTAGAGCTGTTTAATAAGAACGGAACATTCCAGAGGATTGTTACCAAAAATGGTGACGTGATTTCTCATCAAGGAATTCTGGTGGGCGGCAGTAAAGATAAATTAAGCGGAATTCTGGCTAAAAAACACGAAATCAAAGAATTGAAGCATCAGGACGCGGAATTTGCCCGCAAACTGGAAAAAGCGCATCTCGTGCAGCATGATATGGAATCCGAAGTTCAGGACCTTGAAACCAGCCTGCAAAAGCAAATCGAGCAAAAAAATCGTATCACAGAAGATGAAATTGAAGCCGAAAAAGCGCTTTACAGGGCCGGAGAAGATCTCAAAAACGCTCGTCGTCATTTGGAAATCGTCCAGCTGGAACAGGAACAGCTTTTAGGAGAAACCAGCGATATTGATGATGAAATGACCAAATATAACCGGGCCCTGTCAACGGTATCGACTGACATCAATTCCGCTCAGAATATCGTTGCCGAAACATCGGAAAAAATCAGCGCTGTCTCAGCGCAAATGGAAGACTTTAATCAATCGGTGGTTGATCTCAAATTAAAACTGACGGCTTTGCATGCCCGGCTGGAAAACAGTGACAGCAGTTTAAAGCGACTAAAAGAATTCCACGACGACAGTTTGACAAGACTCGATCAGTTGTCCCGTGAGATTACGCTGAAGAAACAAAAAGAAGAAGCCGCCCGCCTCGGCGTATCTGACAATGAAAAAAAGCTTTCACAAATGTACAGCACCATCGAAGGCCTGGACGATGCCATCGGCCTCAGCGAGGCAGATTACCAGGAAATCGATGCCCGGCTCCAGAAAAGCGACAGCAAAATAAATGACCTTAAAACAAAACAGGAAAAAACCCTCGAAAAATTTCGCATGCTGGAGCTCGAGCAATCCCAGCTCAAACTCAAACGCGACAATATCGCCGATCGTTTGGAGGAACGCTATCAAAGTTCCTATGAAGACCTGAGAAACCGGCAAAGCGAAAATGAGGCGGCGGTTGAAATCACGGCTGAAATGACCATCGAGGAGATCGAAGCCGACCTGACCCGCAGCAGAGAAAAAATAGCAAAGATCGTTGATGTCAACCTGGGGGCAATCAAGGAATATGAACAGTTAAAAGATCGCTTTGAATTTCTCGAGGCCCAGCGCGATGATCTCCTGAAGGCCATTGATGACCTGCAAAAGGTGATCAGAAAAATCAACACGATTACCCAGCAAAAATTCACAGAAACCTTCGATCAGATAAACGAAAAATTGAAGGAGGTTTTTCCCCGTCTATTTGATGGCGGCGAAGCAAAGCTTATCCTCATTGAGCCGGATAAACTCCTTGAATCGGGCGTAGAGCTGATGATTCATCCGCCCGGGAAAAAACTGACCCGTTTGAGTCTGCTTTCAGGTGGCGAGAAAGCATTGTCCGCTATTGCGTTTATTTTTTCGATATTCCTGATCAAACCGGCCTCCTTTTGCCTGCTCGATGAAATAGACGCACCTTTGGATGACGCCAACGTATTTCGCTTCAACGATTTGCTCCAAATCATCGGAGAAAATTCTCAGATTATCGTAATCACCCACAATAAGCGCACGATGGAGTTTGCCGATATGTTGTTCGGCATCACCATGGAGCAAAAAGGGATTTCAAAAGTTGTATCCGTCAATTTCCTCAGAAAATGACGAATGTTTGGAATGAAGAATGTCGAATGAAGAATGTCGAATTGAGGAGGTCGCTTCGCTCCGCCAAATTATTAAAGGCGCTTGATGGGAAAGTCCAAGCTCCATAAAAAACCCCCTGTGGGAGCGGCTTCCAGCCGCGAAATTAAATGATCGCGGCTGGAAGCCGCTCCCACAACCAATACAACTTGAT
>JAFDDW010000350.1 GCA_019310665.1 Deltaproteobacteria bacterium | reverse complement strand
ATTGGCAGCAACAACTGGGCCACCAGCCCTGAGCTATCCCACGGTGCTATGCCCATAGTGGCCAATGATATCCACCAGAACGCCACAATCCTGCCGGGCCCCTGGTACCCATGCGGTCTGATCCTCCCCCAATTGCGTGCGGTGGGTGCAACCATACCCGGTTTCGGTGGGATGGTCGTTGGTCGGACCGACTACATTGCCATGGGGGCGACCAATGCCTACGGAGATACCCAGGATCTTTATGTTGAAACCGTGGATCCCGCCAATCCGGATAATTACTTAGAGGGCAGCATATCCATCCCATTCGAGGTGATCGAAGAAACCCTGAGATTCAAAGACAAAGCCTCACCGGGTGGCTTTAAAGAGGAGAAGATTAAAATTCGCAGGACTCGCAGAGGGCCAGTCATATCCGGTGTCATGCGTGGGCTGGTGACCGATAAAGTGATATCGATGAGATGGTCCAGTTTCGAGGTCCAGTCACCCTCCCTTGGATTGGAGAAATTGCTGGGGTGCCGCACGGTGGAAGAAATCCGACGGGCTCTTGAGGACGTCAATCAAATTGCTCTGAACTTTGTTTTCGCCGACGCTGAAGGCCATATCGGCTGGCAGACGACCGGCAAACTTCCCATCCGCACCCAGGGCCAGGGTCTCGTTCCCTATGTGGTTAAAGACGGCACGGACAACTGGACCGGCTGGATACCCTGGGCCGACATGCCCCATGCCGTGAATCCCGCTCGTGGCTGGTTGGGCACCTGCAACCACCTGACCGTCGGCCGGGATTATCCCTATCATTATACCACCCGCGCCTCGCCTTCATACCGCTATCGGCGGCTGATCGAACTGATGGATGCCCCCGGTAAGAAGTCGGTGGACGATCACTGGGAGTTCCAGCGGGATGCACTCAACCTGATGGCCAAAACAATTGCGCCCATCATGAGCCGGGTGCTTTTGGCCCAGGAGGACACCAAGAAGATGGGGCAAGTACTTGGGGGTTGGGATTTTGTCGATTCACCGGAGAAGGCGGCGCCAACCATATTTCAGTCCGTGTACCGGGAATTTGCCCTGCTGGTTTATACCGACGAACTGGGTGACGATCTTGCCCGCACCATGCTGAATAACTGGTATTTCTGGCAGGAGCGCCTTCAAAAAATGGTGCTCGAAAATAATTCGTCCTGGTTTGACAACGTCCACACCACCGATAAAACGGAGAGCCGGGACGATCTTTTCCATCAGGCGGCGTTGGTTGCGGGGGAAAATCTGAAGTCAACGCTGGGCGCGGACCCGGACGAATGGCTGTGGGGTAAGGTGCATGTGCATGAGTTTGTAAGCCCCATCCGGCGGTCGGGTACCGGTAAGGAATGGCTGGGCGGGGGGTCTCATCCGGCATCCGGGTCCGGCGCAACCCTGTATCGCGGGATATACGATTTCAACAAACCCTATAAGATCACGGTTTCTGCCTCCCTCAGGATGGTGGTAGATCTGGCCGACCCCGATAAGATACTGGCGGTTTTACCCGGCGGGGTGGCCGGCCGGCAGTTTGATCCCCACACCACCGACCAGGTGGAATCATTTATGGATGGAAGTAAGGTCTACTGGTGGTTCAGCGATAAGGCCATCAGGGAACACACCCAACATACCTTGACGTTGAGTCCCAATTGAGGACGCCTTGCGCCTTGGTCAACTGCCATCCAAATGAATTAGAACGACGGTCCCCAAGCGTGCTTTTTTGAATTACTTATTTTTTAAGATGTTGTAAAGGTCAAATGCTTTCTCGGGAGTCTCATTGTCGTGAACGACCGCTTTTACTGCCTGTATCATGGCAACCGGGGAGTCAGACTGGAAGATATTGCGACCCATGTCCACACCCGAAGCACCTTCCTGCACCGCCCGATGAGCCATGGTTAGCGCATCCAGCTCGGGAAGCTTTTTACCGCCGGCCATTACGATTGGCACCGGGCAGGAAGCGGTAACTGTTTCAAATCCATCTTCGACATAATAGGTCTTAATATAGTGGGCCCCTAGCTCCGCACAGATTCGGGTAGCTAGCCTGAAATACCGTGCATCCTTGGCCATATCCTTGCCGACGGCTGTGACGGCCAATGTGGGAATACCGTAACGCGTACCGAAATCCACCATTTTGGTCATATTGATAATGGACTGGCGCTCATATTCACCTCCGATGAATACCTGAACCGCCATAGCGCAGACATTGAGTCTGATGGAGTCCTCTATGTCTACCGCGATTTCCTCATTACTGAGCTCTTTTAGGATGCTGGTCCCGCCGGATACCCGCAGCACGATGGATTGGGAAACGGAAGGCGGCACAATACTTCGCAAAATTCCCCTGGTCAGCATTAAAGTGTCCGCATACGGAACAAGGGGCAGGATGTTGATGTCAATACGCTCCAGGCCCGTGGTGGGTCCTTGAAAATAGCCGTGATCTACGGCTAACATAACCGTGCGGCCTGTTTTCGGATTAAAGATCCGGGCCAGGCGATTTTTCATTCCCCAATCCAGAGCGTTCGATCCTTTTAGAAAAAAACCCTCAGTCTGCTGAGGGACATCGGTGTAATACTTTTTGCCTTCCTTCATTTCATCTACATCTGGCATTATTAATCCCCTTTCTGTATCGATCCATAAACTTTTTTAAAGCCTATCTATCGAAAGTTTTAATTTTTCTTACAATTATGCGATCACTTTATAATTAGGCGTATCGGCCGGGGCAGTCAATAGCTCTTTTAATTCATCATCAAGCTTCATCAGGGTTACCGAAAAGCCCGCCATTTCCAGGCCGGTGAAAAACTCGCCCACGTAGGAGCTGCCGACCTTTATCTCTCTCTCATCCAGCATCTGCTTAACTTTGCGGTAACAGATGTATAATTCAAGCTGCGGCGTCCCGCCCAGGCCATTGATCAGGATGGCCACCTCGTCGCCGGCTTTGTACGGCAGGTCGTTGATCACTTCCAGGGTCATTTTTGCGGTGATTTCATCGGCGCTCATCGTTTTAATTTTAGCTGTTCCGGCCTCACCATGATGTCCAACGGCATATTCCATTTCATCTTCAGCCAGGGTAAAGGTGGGTGAGCCTTTGGCCGGCACCGTGCAGGGGGATATGGCCACACCCAGGGTGCGGGTGTTGGCGTTGACCTTTTCCACCGCGGCTTTACATTCTTCCAGGCTACCGCCGGCAGCAGCCTTGGCACCGGCTACCTTCCAGCCGAAGAAAGCACCGACCACACCCCGGCGTTTGTGGGCTTCTTCCTTGGGGCCCGAGCCCACATCATCGGTTGAAATCACCTGCTCAACCGGTATGCCGGCGGCTTTGGCCATGTCGGCAGCCAACTGGAAGTTCATCACGTCCCCGGCATAATTTCCCAGCAGCAAGAGCACGCCTTTACCGCCATCGGCCGCCTTGGCGGCCTCAAAACAGGCTAACGGAGGAGGGGAGGTGAAGATCTCACCCACCGCAACAGCATCCAGCATACCCTGACCGATAAATCCGATAAAGGACGGTTTATGACCGGAACCGCCGCCGGTGATAACGCCCACTTTGCCCGCCACCGGGGCATCAGCTCTGACAACGGTCCGCGCGGCATCCAATTTATCATGGCCGCCTCCGTGTTTAAAATATAGATTAGGTATGCTCGTTTATCGGTTCCCCCGTTCCCCCGTTGGCCGGTTGTTAAGGTAAGAGAGAATCCATCGCTAACGGGCACACTGGCTAACCGGCAAACGGGCGAACAGGTTTACCCCTCCTATTTTTTGTGCTCCTGCGCGTAGTCGCAAATTCTTTGAATTTTGGGTTCCGAGCGGCCGCCGGGTGTGTATTCCGAGTTGATCCAGATGGACACCAGGCTTTTGGCGAGTTCCACTCCCGTGACCTGTTCCCCCAGGGTCATGATGTTGACGTTGTTACTTTTTATCGAACGCTCGGTGGAATAGGCATCCGAGCAGAGAGCGGCGTAGGCCCCGGGCACCTTGTTGGCGGCAATGCTCATGCCGATTCCTGTGCCGCACATCAATATCCCGCGATCGTGTTTGCCCGCTGCGACTGCTTCAGCCACGGCAATGGCCACATTGGCATAAATCGGATCGTCGCTGCCGTAATCTTCGCATTCATAACATAGTTCGGCCAGGTGCTTGATGATGGCCTTTTTGAGCCCGGCGGCAT
The DNA here is from genome assembly GCA_019310665.1 of Deltaproteobacteria bacterium. GTDB lineage: Bacteria > Desulfobacterota > Desulfobacteria > Desulfobacterales > JAFDCJ01 > JAFDCJ01. The sequence goes on along the minus strand of JAFDDW010000350.1, from coordinate 139 downwards.
TGGGATCGCAGCCGATTGCTATTGTTTTCATACTTTCTGCTCCAATTTTAAATGCTTATAAGAATGCAGTTTATCAGCCAGGACGCTGCTCACGTGACAATGGGTTGGTCCGTTGAGCCTGTTGGCCCATGCCGTTACT
>JAFDDW010000349.1 GCA_019310665.1 Deltaproteobacteria bacterium | reverse complement strand
GCCCTGGTTGATGAATACAAAAAAGAAAGGTCAGCATCATAACCCGGATAAATCGGAAATAACAAATAACAAATCGCAAATTACAAATAATATTCAATGACCAAAAAGACAAATTCAAAACAAAGATGCGATATTTAATACCATTACTAAGGCTCTTTGAGGGAAAATGCGATGGAATTTAACGAGAGAACGATAAAGGTCATCATCGATGACGAAAAATGCGAGGGATGTAAAACCCATGCCTGTGTGGAGGCCTGTAAGACTTATAGCCGCGGAATTCTGGTTTTAAAAGACGGCAAACCGGCGGTGGAAGGAAGCCCTGAAGAGCTGGCGCGCAAGGGCACTGAGTGTCTGGCCTGCGAGTACGAATGCTGGTTCAGGGGAAATGCGGCCATTACCATCGAGGTTCCCATCGAGGGGTTGGCGGACTACAGGAAAAAGTACGGGACACAATAGCAGGGGGAGAATATGTCAATACTGTTAGATAAAAATACGAGAGTCATTGTGCAGGGAATGACGGGACGGGAGGGATCCTTGCGGACCGCATTTATGAAGGACTATGGGACCAAGGTGGTTGCCGGCGTGACCCCCGGCAGAAGTGGCCAGGAGGTTCATGGCCTGCCGGTGTATGACACGGTTAAAGAAGCCATCAAGAACGAAGGCATGGTGGATGCGACGGTGACATTTATCCCTGGACCGGCCTTAAAAACGGCTGTCTATGAAGCCATTGATGCAGGGATTAAGTTTGTGGTATCGCCGGTGGAGCGTATCCCGGTCCATGATGTTATTGCGATGGTCAACTATGCGATGAAAAATGGCGCCAAAATACTGGGCCCCGGCAGCCTTGGTATTATCAGCCCCGGCAAAGCCGCCATGGGTTGGCTGGGCGGCAGCGTCGATTGGGCCAAAAAGCTTTTCGAGCCGGGACCGGTGGGGGTCATATCCCGCAGCGGAGGTCAATCGGGAACGGTGCCCTGGGCCCTGAAAGTGGCCGGCATGGGTATCAGCACTGCCATGCACATCGGTACGGAACCCGTTCTGGGCCTTACCATGGCCGATGTCCTCAAGCTGTTCGAAAAAGACGATCAAACCCAGGCGGTAGCCATTTTTGGTGAAATCGGCGGGACCCTGGAAGAAGAGGCGGCCGAGACTGTAGCCAACGGAGAATTCACCAAACCGCTGGTGGTCTTTATCGCGGGTGCCTGGGCCCCGGAAGGCATGCGATTTTCCCATGCCAGCAGTATCGTTGAACGCGGCCGGGGGACCGCCCAGGGAAAAATGAAAGCATTAACTGAAGCCGGGGCTCATGTGGTTGAAAGCCCGGAGGAAATTGCACCCAAAATCAAAGAGCTAATATAGAAGTTTGAAAAAATGACTGTGAACCTTTATATGTCACGGAATTACATGAAAATTGGACGCGGGTCTGATTGAGGAATTAAAGGATTGAGGGATTTAGGAATTTAAGGAATTCTATCTATTTTTAATTGATTGATTTTATCCTTTAATCCCTCAATTTCTAAATTCCCCAATTCGGCGTTAATAAATATAAATAGTGTCCAAAAAATCGACTCATTTTTAAAGTTAATTACGAGGTCTGAATTTGTATACCTAAACCAATATTCTAATTGGGGCAAAGCCCCTAACTTTTAAAGAAAAGAGGAGGAAACGATCATGGCTGTTATGAGATCGGTGTTTTATGTACCCAGCAACAATGAAAAGATGGTCGGCAAAGCCCCTACCATCGCATGCGACGTTCTGACCCTGGATTTAGAAGACTCGGTACCCCCGGCGGAAAAGCCCAGGGGCCGGGAAATGATCCAGAAATACCTGAAGGCCGACCGGGAAAAACAGGCCGCCCCCAGTCTTTATGTGCGGGTAAACAACTGGGAAACCCAGATGACCAACGATGACCTGGAGGCCATTGTTTATCCGGGTCTGGACGGTGTTTGTCTGGCTAAATGCGGTGATGCCGAAAATGTGAAGCGTCTCGACTGGAAGCTGGAAGAGCTGGAGCAAAGAAGGGGCATGGAAGTCGGCAGTGTGGCGATCCAACTGCTCATTGAGACCGCCAAAGGCGTGATGAACGCCTATCCGGCCGCCTGCGCCAGTCCGCGGGTCAATTCGCTTATTTTCGGCGCGGTGGACTTCACCAAAGATATGCGCGTCACCCTCACTTCTGAAGGACAGGAGCAGCTTTACGCCCGGTTCCATACCGCCGTTGCTGCCAGGGCGGCAGGATGTGTGGCAATTGACTGCCCCTATGTGGCTTTCCAGGATGAAGAAGGTTATAAGCGAAGCACCCAGGAAGGACGACAGATGGGTTACGAAGGCAGAATGCTGATCCATCCCGGCCAGATCGGACCATCCCACGAGATTTACACCCCGTCGGCCGAAGATGTTGAGTGGGCCGAAGGTATCAAGCAGGTTTTCGAAGAAGAAGGTATCGCCAAGGGCGCGGCTGCCGTGACCTATAAAGGTAAAATGGTGGACACGCCGGTGTATGAGAATGCGCTGCAGATTCTGCGGACCATGGAAGAAATTCGTGCCGCTGAGGCCAAATCTTAACCGCAACATGGTGGCTTGTATTTAACAGAATAGATCTTGAAAAAGAGGCATCACTGGTAGGTATATAAAAAATAAACCCGAAATTCGAATACCGAAATTCGAAACAAATCCGAATGACAAAAATACTAATGATCCAAACAGGAGTATGACTTTGATAGTGTAGTCTACGGCTGTTGTTTTGAACATTGGAGTTTTTGAATTTAGGATTTGTTTCGGATTTCGTGTTTCGGATTTCGAATTTGCTAAAAAAATATTTTGATAAATAGCAAATAAGCACCATTGATTGCAGTACAGTTATGTCAGGTATACATCATGCGTATTATCTTAGTCGGCCAGGGTCCATTTGGCGAGAAAGTACTCGACACCCTTGTCCGGCAGGGTGAAGACATCGTCGGGGTCTTTTGCCCGAAGGACAAAAGGGGTGAGGCTATGGCGGCGACAGCCGAGCGTTCTGATGTGGCCCTTTTCCGTCCCGACAAAATGAAAGATGACGAGGTCCGCAGGGCCTATCTGGATTTACGTCCGGAACTGGCCCTCCTGGCATTTGTCACCGATATCATCCCTGAAACCCTGCTGGACATCCCCCCTATTGGCACCATCTGTTATCACCCCTCCCTTCTGCCCAGGCACCGCGGCGCCAGCGGTATCAACTGGGCGGTCATCCAGGGTGATACGCGTACCGGATTGACCATCCTGTGGGTGGATAAGGGTATTGATACCGGCCCCATCCTGTTGCAAAAGGAAGTGGAGATTCTTCCTGCTGATACCACCGGTTCGCTCTATTTCAACACGCTTTTTGGCATGGGTATCGATGCCATCGTGGAGGCCGTAGCGCTCATTAAGAGTGGGAATGCCCCTAAATTACCCCAGGACGATTCTCTATCAACTTACGAACCGCCCTGTGACGATAAGGTCGCTGCTGTCGATTGGTCAAAACCCGCATCTGATGTTTACAATCTGGTAAGAGGCTGCGACCCCCAGCCGGGCGCTTATTCGACGTTCAAAGACAGCAAGGTAAGATTTTACAAGGCCCGACTTCTGGAACCCAAAGAGGACAAAGCGCCGGGCGAGATTTTGGATATCCATGAAGGGGAAATCGTTGTGGCCCTTAATGGCGGATTTCTCGGGATTGGGAAAGTGAGGGATGCCGCGGGTGTGAAAATGGATGCGGATGAATTTGCCAGGAACGTGGATTTGCAGGTAGGAATGAAATTTGGAACGTAAAGCGAAATGCCTAAATTGCCTAAAATGTCTAAA
>JAFDDW010000348.1 GCA_019310665.1 Deltaproteobacteria bacterium | reverse complement strand
TTTGGGCGGCGCAGGGTTACCGGATATATTTTGGGGCCGAGCAAAGGTTATGATAATAAAGAGATCAAATCCGTACTGGATATTCTCGATGAGCAGCCGCTTTTTCCATCTGCCATGGTGCCTTTTTTCAGATGGATTTCCGATTACTATAAATATCCTCCTGGTGAAGTTGTAAAATCCGCGCTGCCCGGCGGGCTTAATATCCGCGACTACGTTCTGGTTTCCCTGACCGAAAGTGGACAGGATGCCTTAAACGGCGCACAACTAAATCCGATCGCAAAACAGATTTTAGGTCATTTGCAATCCGGGCCCTGCCGGGTAAATGAGTTGTATAAAATAATTGATCCGAACATACCCGGTGCCCTGTTGTATTCCCTGGAGCAGCGTGACTGGATCTCCAGGAAGTGGGAGCTTAGCCGGGCAAAGACGAAAGCCAGGCTCGAGCGCTTTGTGCGATTGACCGGCGGCCAGCTGCCTGCCGGGCGTCTGTCCAGGTCCAGAGCAAAAATTATTGATGTTTTAAAGACCTGCGGGCAGATTTCAGTTAGAAAGCTCAAGGAGAGGGTTCCGACGGCTGCGACCTTAATCAAACCACTTGAAAAAGACGGCTATCTTACCATCGACCATAAAAGGGTATACCGGGATCCTTTCGGAGAATCCATCAAGCCTGATACGGCCCCCAAATTAAACCGTGAGCAGGAGAATGCTGTTGCTTGTGTCTGCGGTTATATCGCTAAAGGCTATAAGACCTTTCTTTTGAACGGCGTTACCGGAAGCGGCAAAACTGAAGTCTACATGCAGGTTGCCGATGAGGTTTTAAAAGGCGGGCATTCCGTCCTGGTCCTGGTGCCGGAAATTGCATTGATTACTCAAATAGAGAGGAGATTCCGGGCCCGTTTCGGTGACTGTGTCGGCGTGCTGCACAGTGGCCTGTCGGCCGGCGAGCGCTACGATCAGTGGACTCGTATTTTGCAGGGCGAAGCAACCATAGTCATCGGGGCGCGCTCCGCCATCTTTACGCCTTTTGAAAACATCGGCATCATCATTGTTGATGAAGAACACGATTCGTCTTACAAGCAGGAAGGCAAATTGCGATACAATGCCCGGGATCTGGCGGTGGTCAGAGCAAAACAAAATGACTGCCTGGCCCTGTTGGGGTCGGCCACGCCTTCGATCCAATCGTACTACAATACCGTAACCGAGAAGTTCAGCGAACTCACATTGACAAAGCGGGTCGAGCAGCGCTCCCTGCCTGAAATCAGTATTGTTGATCTTCGTGAAACCAGAGATACCCGGGGCATTGGACGCTATATTTCCCCGCAACTGCTGCAGGCCATGCAAGAAACTCTTAAACGCGGTGAGCAGGTGCTGCTTTTCTTAAACCGCCGCGGATATGCCAGCTTTCCGGTTTGCAGTGCGTGCGGACAGCCCATGCGCTGCAAGCATTGTGATATTTCACTGACCCTGCACCAGCGTTCCAACGCTTACCGGTGTCATTACTGCGGATTTAGCCGGTCCGCCGTGTCCAAATGTGATGTTTGCGGATCAGACAAAATCAGGCACCTCGGGCTTGGTACGGAAAAGCTGGAAGGCATGGTGACCAAGCTTTTCCCCCGGGCCCGGATTGCCCGCATGGACCGCGACACCACCGCCCGCAAGGGATCCATTTTAAAGCTCTTAAAAGGGCTTAGAGATAAAACCACAGATATTTTGGTGGGCACTCAAATGGTGGCCAAAGGACATGACTTTCCAAACATCACACTGGTGGGGGTCATTTGTGCGGATCTTTCCCTGAGCTTTCCGGATTTTCGTGCCGGAGAACGAACCTTCCAGCTCCTGGCCCAGGTGGCCGGGCGGGCCGGGCGGGGAGATAGATCCGGCCGGGTGATTTTACAAACCTACAATCCGGAGCATTTCAGCATTGACGCCGCCCGACGCCAGGATTTTGCATCTTTTTACCAGCAGGAGATCGGTTTCAGAAATGCACTTAAATATCCACCGTTTTCCAGAATTATTCAACTCAAAATATCCGGCAAGGATTCTCAAAAAACCATAGACCACGCCCACATGCTGGGAGACATTTGCCAGTCATTAAAGGCCGGCGACAGGAATTACTACCAGAGCGTAGAGATTATGGGGCCCATCGAGGCATCTTTAACCAGAATTGCGCAGCGTTACCGCTGGCAGATTCTGCTGAAAGGCTCAAACACCCGGAGGCTCCATCAATTTATCAATCAGCTGATGTCAAACCACCCGGTGGTCTTCAACCGTCATCGTGTCCAGGTTGCCATCGATGTGGATCCAGTTTTTATGATGTGAAACGGGTTACGCGTTGCGGGTTACGCGTTGCGGGTTACGGGTTGCGGGTTGCGGGTTACGGGTTACGGGTTACGTGTTGCGGGTCCTTCGATTGCGGATTTGGGATTTCAGATTTTGGATTGGAAAAAGATGGACTGCTTGTTACGGGGTATCGGCAAAGCGCAGAGAGCAAAGCGCATAGCGTAAAGGTCGATAATTCTGAGATTTCTGAGAAATTCAACGCTATGTCCTATGCGAGACTTAGTCAAACGAGAACTAGGAAGGAGTTTTTAATGAGATGTAAGATTTGTCAGATGTCAGCTATTGCCATATTTTTTGCTTTTTCAGTTGCAGTTTGTTTGGGCGCCGAGAATGATGCCGCCCCGTCTGTTTTTTTCCCGGAGACCCGCTATGAATTTCCCCCGGTGCTGGAAGATGCCAAGGTCGTGCACGACTTTGTCATTCAGAACAAAGGCAATGCGACGTTAAATGTTGAACGCGTAAAAACCGGCTGAGGGTGCACGGCCGTCTCGTTTACGAGACAAATCCCCGCCGGTGGCGAGGGGAAAATTACCCTGAAAGTCGATACCAGAGGATATGGCGGTCGAAAAATGAGGAAGACCGCCGGTGTTTATACCAATGATAAAAATCGCCCGCGGATGGATCTGGTTATATCCGGTCAGGTGGAAAAGTTTGTCACCATACGTCCCAAGCATATCAATTTAAGGGGTTATGCGGGAGATACCATAAAAGCGTCGGTGTCCCTCATACCCGAAAAGAAATACCCTTTTAAAATTCTAAAAGTCAGTGCCAAGGACGGCAAAAATATCAAATTTCAACTGGAAGAAGTCGAGCTGTCCGACAACGGTGCGTATGAGCTGAAAGTAGAAAACCTGAAACAGGGCACCGGCCGGTATTACGACACGATTATTTTAAAAACGGATAGTAAAATTCGACCGCAACTCAATGTCAGGGTGTACGGAAATCTGCGACCGCGTAAAAGCGAGTAAAACGGAGACTCGATTCTCGATTCTCGGTACTCGATGGAGGACAGAAATTCTGAACCTACCGAATTGCATTTATCGAGCATCCAGCATCCAGTATCGAGCATCGAGTATCCAGTATCTGATTATTGAGGTGGTAGAATGATGATTGCCATAAACACGCTTAAGTGCTTTGGATACGGTTTTAATGTCGCTTAAACATATCGAGCTAGTTGCCTTTGACTGTGACGGGGTGCTATTTGACACCGAACAGGCCAATCGGTTTTATTACAGCCATATACTGCAGCATTTTGGCCGAGCGGCTGTGACTGACGAACAGTTCCGTTTTGTGCATATGCATACGGTTCATGAATCCATGGCCTATTTGTTTCCTGATGAAAAACAACTGGAAGCCGCCCATATCTTTCGCAAGACCATGGATTATCGGAAGTATTTTAGTTATCTCACGGTGGAACCGTATCTTGTGTCCCTGCTTGAGAAGCTAAGACCGCAAATCAAAGCTGCCATTGCCACCAACCGGACCGACACCATGGACCGGTTGCTGGCTGAATTTGAACTGGATGGGTACTTTGATCTGGTTGTCACTTCCAGTGATGTCAAACGGCCCAAACCCCATCCGGATGAATTGCTTAAAATTTTAGACCATTTTGATCTCGTATCCCATCAGGTAATTTATGTTGGTGATTCGAGGCTGGATGAACTTGCCGCCAAGGCGGCCGGAATACCGCTGGTGGCTTACCGCAACCGGGAATTGGCGGCCGAATATCACATTAACAACCTCGGGGAAATTGAAGAACTGCTTGATTTGTGAAACAGTTGCTCCATTTAACATACGAGGGAAGATACTCGGCTCCAAACCTAACCGGGAGAAACCCAAAAAAATGCAAATCACAAGATGAATTAAGCCAATTGCCAAGATACCATAGCCTTATGGAGCTGCAGAATATACGAGAACCTAAACTAATGCCATGGAGCTTAAAACGATGGAAAGTGAAATACCGAATGAAGATGAACAAGAAACATCAATAGCTGATACCGATTGGGATAACCGAATATTGTGCAGCGACGAGAACTGTATCGGCGTAATCGGCCCGGACGGTCACTGCAAAGAGTGCGGGAAAAAATCCGAAGGCAGTTTGCCGGAGGCGGGTGCCGCTGACAAAGAAAACCTGTCGACAGGGGAAGATGGGCCTGACGAGACGGCTGATGTCGATGCGCAGACCCCACCGTCTGCTGACGTCCCCTCCGAGGAAAAATCGGAATCTGGTGATTGGGCCGATCGTAAACTATGCAGTGACGGCAGTTGTATCGGTGTGATCGGCCCTGACGGCCGTTGTAAGGAATGTGGAAAAGCTCTGGAATGACGAATGTCGAATGTCGAATGAATAATGAATAATGATGGAGTCGCTTCGCTCCATCTTTTGTTATAAAAAATAGAATGACGATTTAAGAATGACGCATATCGAATTAAGCTATTCCGTTATTTTATACCAAAAGACAGAGCAGAGCGATTCCATAATTCGACATTCGTCAATCGACATTCGTCATTTAACGGGTTATGGCTGATTTCCATATGCCCTCCAAACATATTGGTAAAAAGCGACACTTCTCTGGAGCTTCTACCATGCCGTTACTAAACTTTATCCCCACCCCCGCCTGGCGAGATCTGGTCGACATTCTTTTTCTCACCCTTGTTGCCTACCAGTTGTATCAATGGTTCCGTGAGACCCGTGCTCTCAGAGTCCTGATCGGCCTGGTTGTCCTGGGCGGAATTTATTCGGTAGCCAAGCTGTGGGGACTTTTCCTGACCACCTGGGTTTTTCAAATTCTGTGGCAGGTTCTATTGATTTTGCTGCTGATCTTATTTCAATCCGAAATCCGGCAGGTTTTGGAAAAAGTAAGTCCACTTCGATATCTGAGATCGCGCCGGCGGGCCTATAGGGGGACTTTCGCCAACAATTTGGCCCGGGTCGTGTTTGAGCTGGCAGAGGAAAAAACCGGTGCACTGGTGGTGTTGACCAGAGACGACAATCCCTACCAGCTTATTCATGCCGGTCAAAAAATCATGGCCCTCCCTGATCCGATGTTGATCAAGAGCATCTTCAACCATCATGCGCCGGCGCATGACGGCGCGGTGATCATATCTCAGGATCGCTTAACCCATATGGGATGTATTTTACCCTTGTCTGATAGAGAGGACCTGCCGGAACAGTACGGTACCCGCCACCGTGCAGCCTTGGGCCTTTCAGAAGTGACCGATGCCGTTTGCCTGGTCGTTTCCGAAGAAAGGTCTGAAGTTGCCAGTATTGTCGGCGGAAAAATTTCTCTGTGGAACCAACCGGAAGCATTGCAGGAGAAAATCACAGAATGGCTGGGCGGGCCGGAAATTAAGGTGCCGACTGTCCAGCATTTCTTTGAAGATTTTTTCACTAAAAACTGGAAAACAAAACTGGTCGCCTTGGCGCTCGTTTCCATTTGCTGGCTGGTTTTGGCCAGTCACCAGGAAGGAAAGATTTCTGTAAGCGCTTCGATTCGATATACGAATCCACCGCTGGAATTGTTGGTGAGCAAAGATTCAACCCGGACGGTGGAACTGAATCTTTCCGGCCGCCAAAGCCGGATTAAATCGATACGCAGGCAAGATATGCGGGTTCATGTGGATCTGGGAAATCTGACCCAAGGCTTACACTATATCAGGCTGAGCGACACAAACGTATATTTGCCGTCCGGTATAGATGTCGAAAACATCATACCCCGGAATATCGAGGTAATCCTGACCCGGGTACAGAAGACAGATGACAGAGAATAGGAATGGGGAAGTCGGAATGCGGAATGCGGAAACTAATATGAAACACAGGGGTATTGTTGGCTAAGTTGCGGTTCAAAATAGATTCTACCGCTACGCCCTCTGCCTCGAGCCTTGCCCCTTTTTCAAATTTCCGCATTCCGACTTCCGAATTCTTGAAACCTTATACCTTACACCTTCCGCCCTATACCATGTATCTTTTTCGATCAAACTGGTCGCTTCGGCCGCCGTCGATAGCGGCACTGAGCCTTGGTTTTAAGAACCCTGGCCCAGC
>JAFDDW010000347.1 GCA_019310665.1 Deltaproteobacteria bacterium | reverse complement strand
TCACTGTAACTTCCCTGACTGCCCCCCACGCCCCTGAAATTAAACCTCAGGGTGGTGTAGCCATTTTTTTGATAAACACGGCTGACAGTGTCGACCACATTGTTATGCATATCCCCGCCGTACAGTGGGTGAGGGTGTGTGATGACGACAGCTCCGGGTTGGCTGCCTTCGGTCAGGCGTCCTTCGATTTCATACCCGCCGGAGATGAATACGGTGGATGTTTCCATAATGGTTTTAGCGGCGCCCCAGGGCTTCAAGTATTTCTTTGCCAAACTCTCGTATTTGCCATTTTTTGATCTCTTTAATTCGGGACAGATCCGACAATTTTAGGGGTCTTTCCACGGCCAGCGCGCTGATGAGTGATTTGGTTAGAATCAGGGAGGGATCCATCGATAGCTTTTTTGACTGGCGGTCGCGCCATTTTCTAAGAGATTTCACTCGCTCGGCGGCGGCGGCAGGAACTCTGGGGGCCTTTCGCCGCGGATACACCGGCAGGTCTTTATTGGGAATCTGCATGGCGCTATTTATGACAGCCAGCACTTGCCGGCCGTACATATTAATTTGCTTGGGGCTTAAGGCTCCGGATTTTTCCAACTGCTTAAGATCGGTCGGCTTGGTCTCAGCCAGATCGAGCAGCGAGTGACTGCTGATGATTCTGAACAGGGGCCGGTCTTTTTTGCGTGCAATTTTACGGCGATACTGGAGAAGGGCTTCCAGGATGGCCAGGCTTCCGGGAGTGAGTTTTCCGGCACCCTTGAAACTAAGGTACAGTGGCTGGGCGTCATTGGTATTCGGTCTCACTTTGCTAAGAATTTCGCATTCCTCGTCTACCCACGAAAGGCGTCCCTTTTCTTTGAGTTCGGCCTTTAAGTCCCGGGCCAGAGGCAGCAAATACCTGGCATCTTCAGCCGCATACGCGATCATCTCCCGGGGCAGCGGCCGCTTGGACCAGTCTTTGCGCTGGAATTTTTTATCGAGGGTGATGGCGAACTTTTTTTTAAGAACCGCTTCCAGACCGGTTCCCGGGAAACCCAGAAATCGGCTGGCCAACTCGGTGTCAAACAAATTGTTAATGCTAATTGTGAAATCTCGGTATAATGAACGAACATCATAGTCCGCTCCGTGAAATATTTTCTGGATGTCCTTTCTTTTAAAGATCGGATTGAGCGCTGACAGGTCTTTAATCACGAACGGATCAATAACCACATTGACATTGGCGGTTGCCATCTGAATCAGGCAAACTTTTTCCTTGAAATGATACATGGAATCCGCTTCCACATCGACAGCGATGGCGGCTTCGTTTTCTAATTTGCGGACCAGTTGCGTGAGTTGGCTGCCGCTATCGATGATATTGTAGCTGGTTCCGTTGTTGGTAGCGTTCATTTTTTTCCTTGACCCGTGCGATTGTTTTTCCTACTCTAATAATTTGTTTTAATGACCCCGGACCCTATTGACATTTTCCAGGCATGGATTAAATCTTTAATTGTCGATTGAATCAAATAGTTGTAAAATATGGAATATTATTAATTTTTAACTGATTTTTTATTCTAACTGTGAGCATGCAATGATAAACATAACATTTCCTGACGGTAACATAAAGGCTTTTGAAAATCCCGTAAGCGGGCTCGATGTCGCCAAAAGTATCTCCGACGGACTGGCGCGTAATTGTGTGGCCATGAAACTGGATGATGATCTGGTGGATCTGGATGCCACCATCGACCACGATGCCAAAATCAAATTAATTACCTCCAAGGATCCGGAAGGGCTGGAGATATTGCGTCACACCGCCGCCCATGTGATGGCCCAGGCCATTTTACGGATTTATCCGGATGCCAAGCTGACGATCGGCCCGGCGGTGGAAGATGGATTTTACTATGACATCGACATGGCCCCGGTTTCCGAAGACGATTTTCCGAAAATCGAAGCCGAAATGAAAAAGATAATCAAGGAAAAGCTGCCGGTTCGACGCCGGGAAGTTACCAAGGCCGAGGCCCTGGAGTTTTACAAAGGCGAGTCCTATAAGCTTGAAATGATATCGGACCTGGACGATGGGACCATCTCATTTTACGGGCAGGGCGAATTTACCGATCTGTGCCGCGGTCCCCATGTGCCTCACACCGGGTTTACCAAAAACCTCAAGCTGATAAAAGTTTCCGGCGCCTACTGGCGAGCGGACCCTTCCAAACCGCAGTTACAGAGAATTTACGGCACCGCTTTTTTTACCAAAAAAGAGCTGGACGACTACCTGACGTTTCTTGAAGAGGCCAAGAAGCGCAACCATCGCAAAATCGGTCAGGCTCTGGATCTTTTCAGTTTTCACGAAGAGGCTCCCGGCATGCCGTTTTTCCACCCCAAGGGAATGGAGATTTGGAATGCCTTGCTGGATTTCTGGCGCCTCGAGCATCGTGCTGCCGGGTATGTAGAGAGCAAAACACCGATTATGTTAAACCGCTCCCTCTGGGAACGATCCGGTCACTGGGAAAATTATCGGGAGAATATGTATACTTCCGCTATTGATGATATCGAATATGCCATCAAGCCGATGAACTGCCCGGGGGGTATGCTCATATATAGCCATAAGCCTCATTCCTACCGTGACCTGCCCTTGCGGGTGGCTGAGATCGGACTTGTCCATCGGCACGAGTTGAGCGGCGTGCTCTCAGGGCTTTTCCGGGTCAGAGCGTTTCATCAGGATGATGCGCACCTATATATGACGCCAAGACATATTAAAGAGGAGATTCTGGGTGTCCTGCATCTGTCAGAACGGATGTACGGTGCCTTCGGCCTGGGGTTTCAGCTGGAGCTGTCCACGAGACCGGAAAAGTCCATCGGTACCGATGAACAGTGGGAAACAGCCACCGGTGGTTTAGCCGCCGCCCTGGATGCCTATGGACAAGAATACGCCTTGAATGAGGGTGATGGTGCTTTTTACGGGCCTAAAATTGATTTGCATATAAGAGACGCACTGGGGCGGATGTGGCAGTGCGGAACGATCCAGCTGGACATGTCACTGCCTGAACGATTCAATCTGTACTACATCGATAAGGACAATCAAAAGCATCGCCCCATAATGATTCACCGAACGATTTTTGGCTCCATCGAGCGCTTTCTGGGCATTCTGATCGAACATTTCGCGGGCAAGTTCCCAATTTGGATGGCACCGACACAGGCCATCATCTTGCCGATCAATGATGATCTCGTGGCGTATTCGACCGAGGTGCTGGACATCCTGAAAAACGCCGGGCTGCGCGTAGAGATTGACAGCCGGACCGAGAGCCTGAATAAAAAAGTGCGTGAAGCCCAGCTGCAATATATCCCGCTGATTCTCACCATCGGAGGAAAAGAAAAAGAAGCAGGCACCCTATCCGTACGGACCCTGGACGGCAATGTGAAATACGGCGTTTCCCACCAAGCGTTTCTGGATACGGTACTTTCACATATTGGGAATCGAGAACTATCGCTGGATATGTTTTAGTACCTTAAGTAATTATTTTTGTGTATTTTGTGGCAAGATCTTTTTGTGTAAAAATCAAGTTACCCCAAGAAATGCCTAAATCAGAAATGCCTAAAATGCACTTTAGGCATTCTGTTTTTAGGAATTTCCGGCTTGTCCGGGTTAGGGTTGAGATGGCGGAAAATGCAGGTGTGACCAGCAGTAAAATAGATTTTTGTGATTTGCAGTGCGGGTTTGCCGATTTTGCAAAAATTGACGCGCTGGATGGCAGCTGCCGGACATTTCAGTCCCTGTGGTGCAAAAAGCTGAAAAAGCACGTCACCAAAAATGCCCCCTGCGAAGCAACCTTCGGCAAAAGGCGACCGACGACGGG
>JAFDDW010000346.1 GCA_019310665.1 Deltaproteobacteria bacterium | reverse complement strand
ATCGCATGGACAGACGCGCAGATGCGACGGCTCAGTTCAAAAAAGTCGGTCTGGCGGATAAAGTGGAATTTGTGATTGTCCAAAAGCATCCGCATAATTGTGAAGAGGGCATATTTTATTCCCATATGGCCTGTATAAAAAAAGGGCTTCAGGCCGGCGCCGGCAATATCGTCATATTCGAAGATGATATCCTGTTCGATCGCTTTAGCCCTGACGGCCTTAAGAATTGTGTTGACTTTTTATCGGGCAGCGACCATTGGAAGGCGCTGTTCTTTGGATGTTTGGTTTCAGGCAGTATGAAAACAGCGAACCGGTCGGTACTGAGCATAAAGTATCGCTGTTTGGCCCATGGTTATGTTTTGAACCGCAAATTCGCCGAAGCGTTAATTCAAACCCAATGGCAGAAAATACCCTATGATGACCTGCTCAAAAATTGGCCCGACAACTATTATGCCGTCTATCCCTCTTTTGCTTTTCAGAGCAACTCCCGCACCGATAATACCAGGAACCCGGGCCTGGATAAATTTCGAAGATTGTTTGGCGGACTCCATCGAATCCAGAAATGGAATGAGTTTTATCATCGCCACAAGATGCCGGTCATCACGGCGCATATTATTGTACTGTTAATTATTTTGAAACTGATTTTTAATTGATGAATTCTTAAAAAATAGAATTCATCAAGTGTTTGGTATTTTGTATTTAGTGTTTGATAAAACATATTTAGCCTCATAACATCTTCTTAGCCGCTAAAACACTAAACACCAAAAACAAAACACTTTCGGAAGAAACCACTTATCTGACATTAAACGCTACCAGTGTAACTATTTAAGGAAAATTCAAGCTTGTCTCCACATATGAAATCAACCTCTTTTCACTGGCGTCGCCTGATCATAACTCTGGTGGTTGTGACCGCCTTATTCGCTGCCGGATGGTCTCGCTTAGACATTGAAACGGACATCGTCGGCTTTCTGCCGAAAGGTGACCCTGTAATTTCTGACGCCCTCTATATTTTCAAAAACCACCCGATTCAAGACCAGCTCATCATCGATGTCAGCCTGCAGGAGGAAAATTTAGACCTGTTGGTTGAATGCGGCCAAGAAATTGAAAAAAGCCTGAGGCAAAGCAACCTGTTTGCGAAGGTAGGCCTGCAGGATTTTCAATCCTTGATACCGGATCTGGCCTTTCATATTTTGAATAACCTTCCGCTGCTGTTTTCGTCTGAAGACCTGCAAAATCAAATCGAACCGCTGCTGGATCCCCTGAAAATTGAAAAAAAACTTTCGGATACTCAATTATCACTACTCAACCTTGAAGGCATCGGGCAGGCTCAATTCATTTCCAAAGATCCCCTGGGATTTAAGGATATCGTGTTGGCCCGGCTGGTACACCTGGCGCCCACCCAATCAGCCAATATCTACAAGGGTCAGCTCATTTCAACGGATGGCAGGCACCTGCTGGTCATCGCCGAATCTGCCGCCTCAAGCACAGACACCGCCTTCGCCCGCCGGGCAGCGGCGCTGATAGACACGATATCAGCGGATCTCAATCAACACTATGCGGAATCCGGCCACAGGGTTACTCTGACGCCGATGGGCGCCTATCGAATTGCCCTGGACAATGAGCTGATTGTGAGAAAGGATGTCCGCAACGCCATCCTGTTCGCAACCCTCGGCATTGTGCTGCTGCTCATTTTTACCTTCCCACGACCCTATCTGGGATTGTTATCTCTGCTGCCGGCAATTGCAGGCGCGATGACGGCCTTTTTTGTGTTTTCGCTGATCCACGATTCGATTTCCCTGATGGTGCTCGGGTTCGGCGGGGCCATCATATCAATATCCGTCGATCACGGGATTGCCTATCTTTTGTTTCTGGATCGACCGCACAGGACCTATGGCAAAGATGCGTCCAAAGAGGTCCGGGCCGTTGGACTGGTGGCCGCACTGACAACCATCGGCGCTTTTGCAGCACTTAATTTCAGTGGATTTCCCATCCTGGAGCAGCTGGGCCAATTCACGGCCTTTGGTATCGCATTTTCATTTATTTTCGTTCACACAGTATTTCCGCTGATTTTTCCTGAAATGCCTCCGGCCCATTCTAAAAGGATGCCCCTTCAGAATCCGGTCAATAAATTCGCCGGGGCGGGCAAAAAAGGCGCCTGGGCGGCACTCATTTTCGCCGTTGTCATGCTTTTTTTTGCGAAACCGGATTTTAATGTCAGCCTCAGTTCCATGAACACGGTGAGCGCGGAAACCAAAATTGCGGAAGATATGGTTTCAACGGTCTGGGGCATGGTTTTCAATAAGATCTATTTAATGACCGAAGGTGAAACGCTAAACGAACTCCAGCTGAAGGGGGACCGGCTGGTGGACATGATGGCCAATGAGCGGCGGTCCGGTTGGCTGTCCTCCGGTTTTGTTTCTTCAATGGTCTTTCCCGGCCAGGAAAGACAGCAGCAAAATTTTGCAGCATGGAAAAAATTTTGGAATCAGCACCGGATCACCACGCTGGAAAAATCATTACGGGCAGCCTCTTTGAAGCTTGGCTTCACCGTTGATGCGTTTAAGCCGGTCTTTGAAATGCTAAATGCAAATTCTTATGATCCTGAAACCATGGTCATTCCTGAAAAGTTCTTCGGATTAATGGGCATCACAGCCAATCCGGAAAAAAAGACCTGGTTGCAGGTCAGCAGTTTGACGACGGAGAAGGGCTACCGGGCCGAGGCATTCTATGCCAAATACGGCACGCTGGGGAAACTTTTTGATCCAAACTTTTTTTCACAAAAATTGGGCCGGCTCCTGTTTACCACCTTTACGAAAATGCTGGTAATCATCGGGTTAAGCGTAACGATCCTGTTGTTTCTTTACTTTGCGGACCTGTCCTTGACGTTAATCTCCCTGCTGCCGGTTATCTTTGCGCTGATCAGTACCCTGGCAACGTTGAATCTGATCGGCCATCCCCTGGATATCCCCGGGTTGATGCTGGCAATTATCGTGGTCGGTATGGGCATAGATTATTCACTTTTTTTTGTCCGTTCTTATCAGCGCTACGGCGATGCGGCCCATCCCTATTTCGGTCTGATCCGGATGACGGTTTTTCTGGCAGGAGCATCCACCATCATCGGATTCGGTGTGTTGTGTACGGCCCAGCACTCCCTGTTAAGAAGCGCCGGGATCACGTCGCTGTTTGGTATTGGTTATTCCCTCATCGGCGCCTTTATCATCCTGCCGCCGCTATTGAAACACCGGCTTCGAATCCGGCAAGAAGACGGCCGCCGGGGCGGAAGTATTCAAGATCGGGTATTAAGGCGCTATAGAAATTTAGAAGCCTATCCCCGGTTATTTGCCAGGTTTAAAATGCATTTCGATCCGATGTTCACGGAGCTGCCCCCCTTTTTGAATTCTTTAAAGGATATTCAAACCATTATGGACATTGGCTGCGGTTATGGCGTACAGACCGCCTGGCTGCTCGAGCGGTTTCAAAGCGCAAAAGTTGTCGGGATCGACCCGGACGCCGGTCGGGTTCGGGTCGCAGCCCGGGTCGCCGGCAGGAGAGCTTCGATTAAATCCGGCAGCGCTCCGGATATACCAGTTGTTTCGCAGCCGGCCGACCTGGTGATTATGCTCGACATCGTGCACTATCTCAACGATGAAGCATTGCGGCTGACACTTAAGAACCTTTACGATCGCCTGAAGCGCGGCCGCCAATTAATCATCAGAGCATCCCTTCGGCCGACACGGCAAACCCCCTGGGTGTGGTGGCTTGAAAACTTTAAGCTTAAACTCAATCAAACACCGTCCTATTATCGTTCCGCTGAAACCCTTCAAACGATGCT
>JAFDDW010000345.1 GCA_019310665.1 Deltaproteobacteria bacterium | reverse complement strand
TTACCGACAAAGACCAGATCCTGGCGCAGCTGCTCTGCGGCAGCTTCCTGCACTTCCTGGGCTTCTTTGATCTTGCCCCGGGGCAGGAGATCCGCAGGATTGGGGTGGGGACCATCGGGCTGAAAATACAATCCCATATTGGGTTGAGCACCATATAAAAAATCGGCTTCACCGGCTTGAAGCTGTAATCGCTGTGCCCCATGGAGGTGGTATCGGCCGCGCAGGCCCGCTCATAGGTCAGAACTGCCTGCAGGCGGCTCATGGGCACACCGACGCCGCCGCCGTCCTGGCCGGAATAAAAACTCATCGAACAACCGTCATCGGTTACGATTACTTCCTGGCCGGAAGCAACACTGACCGCCCGGGACGGTTCGGCCATGATCTCCAAAAGCTGTTCAATCTCATCCGCGGTGAGTTCCGGGATTTCAGCACGTTGGGCGGCTTCCTGCGTAGCGGCCACGATGTCTTCTTTGATCTCCTCTAAAGACATGGAAACCAGCTCGCCATCACCCATGCGGGTAAATATTTTGGTTTTCATCAATCTTGTTCCTCTGGTTGGATGTTGTGGGTATCTCCCATCTCGGATAAACCGGAAAAAACAAATCACAAATCACAAATTACAAATAATATCCAAGGCACAAATATAATTTCTAACAGCATAATTCATTTTGCGTTTCAGTTATTATTGAGCGAATATCTGCCAGCACCTTCTCCGGCAGCGGTTCCGGCTGATGGTTTTGCAATATGTTCCGGGTTTTTTCTAAAGCCCGCCGGTAGCTGTCCCGGGAGCCCGCGGCTTTCCATTTTTCCATCCGGCTGCGATCCATAAACTGCGGCTGAGAGTGGTCCTGCATGTGTTGGAGCGTGTGCCTCTGAGAAATAAAGTCGCCGGAGGTTCCCACCGATTTGATCACATCCACTGCCAGAGATTCATCATCCACCGTAAATCCTCTGATGACATGCTTAATCATCCGGATAAATTCACTGTCCAACACCAATTGGGCGAAATCGAAGATGATACCACTTTCCAGCATTCCCGGACCGTAAATCAGATTGGCACCTGCCAAGGCTGGAATGAGTCCGGTGAGGGTCTTCTCGTGGCCCATCTGGGAGTCGGATATTTTTGAATCACTCTACCCACCGGCGACATAACTCGGCAGGGCATAATACCGGGCCAGTCGGGCGACTGCACCGCTGATAATGGCACACTCGGGCGTGCCCACAGACGCAGTCCCTATTTTCAGGTCCATGGCGGTGGTCGAACTGCCGTAAATCACGGGTGCACCTTTTTGAACCAGTTGGTTCAGGGTAATTCCCCCGAGAACTTCGGCGTTGTGAGTAACCAGGGTCCCGGCCAGGGTAACCGGAGAAGTTCCGCCTGCCATGGCCATTGACAGGATGTTGATAATCGAACGGCTTCTAGCGGCTTCGATAATAATCTCGCAGCATTCGTTTATCAGCTTCAGGGGGCTGACCGGGCAGGTCGTGAAAGACAGAATAGGGCGTTCTTGAAATTTTTTTATTCCGCCGCTAATGGCGCCGGCCATTTGAACCAGCTTTTTCAGCAAATATCCGCTTCCGGGTCCAACGCAGCAATGCTTGGTCGTGTTGGTGAGCATGGCCTCAGCATTATGAAGCGGCAATACTTCCGGGGGAACGTCACTGGAGCCCACCGCTTTTTCACAGACATCGATTTCGTCCAGGAAATCGACAAGTTTAGCAGCATTGGCCAGATCGGCTTTTACCGGCGCTCGGTGTTCACCGTTAAAAGGATCAACCACTACGATACCCTCGCTGAAGTTGGTGAAGTGAACCCGGCCGGCTTCCAGCACTTTGTCATGTTTGGGATCGCGTCCGGCCAGCAGAATTTTTGACGGCGCTGACTCAATCGCGTCCTCTACCAGCTGAGCTGGTATTTTGACAATTTTATTTTTGCGGTCAATCTTAGCACCGGCACCATCAAACATCTGCAGGGCTTCATCAGTTTCGAAAAATAGTCCTGTTTTTTCAAGTACGTCTAGAGTTGCCTGATGGATGTCATTCAGCTCATCGTCTGTTAAGTTGTTAAGACTCAATCTTTGACTGCCATGTTTGCGCGGATGGAAATTCGGCATTTAAATATTTTCTCCCATTTCTATTTTCATCGATATTTCAGGCGAGCCCAACGTACCAGAAGGAGGGGCAAAAATCAATCCCGAGCTTGACATCCAACCGGCTAAACGAGTAATTAGATGTTGCGGGGGGTGGATCGAAATGAGATCGCGTGGACTCTAAATCCACGTAGCTCGGTGCGACTCCGGGACCTCCCGCCAGTTTTTATCTGTATTAAAAAAAATTAGGGATTGGATTCGATTTTTAACAAAAAATTTTAGACAGGATTAACAGGATTTATTAGATTTAATTTTGAGAACAAATGCAGGATTTATCATAAAGGCTCTTGTTAGTAATATGTGATTGATTTATCGCCGTAGACGATTGAATTTGTCTGCTCTCTTCTGGAGAGCAGGCAACTATCCTAATGATCCTGTTAATCCTGTCTAATTATACTGGAGGTAAATTTTGAGTATTTTTTGGACGGAGACCCAAATTGCACGGTTAAAAGAATTAGGGGCCGATGAAAAAGATCAGGGCAGGGGATTCGAAAGCGAAGGGGATCGCGACAAGAGCTTTCAGAGGCTGGAGAGAAAACTTGTGCAATCCGGGCGAGACAAATTGGAGGAACTCCGCACAGGTCATCGTCGCTCCCGGCTGTGCCGCCTGGAAAGCCGGTTGACAAAAGTTCTGATTGATAATGGTTTTGTCCAGGTGACGACCCCGACCATCATGTCCAAAGGGTTGCTGGCCAAAATGTCGATTGACGACCACCACCCACTGGCATCCCAGATATTCTGGCTGGGCAAGGATCGATGCCTGCGACCGATGCTGGCACCGCATCTGTATTTTGTTTTGAAAGATCTTCTACGATTATGGGAGAGGCCGGTACGCATATTTGAAATCGGATCCTGCTTCCGCAAAGAGTCTCAGGGTGCCCAACATGCCAATGAATTTACCATGCTTAACCTGGTGGAAATGGGTCTGGACAGCAAAGTTCGTCAGAATAGACTTGAAGAACTGGCAGCCTTGATAACCGGGACCGCCGGCGTGGCGGATTATATTTTTGAGCCGGTCGATTCAGCTGTTTATGGTGAGACGATTGACATCTTAGCCGGTGAAAACCGGCTGGAAATTGGTTCCTCTGCCATGGGGCCCCATGCGCTGGATCGCGCCTGGCAAATCACAGATCCCTGGGTGGGGATTGGCTTTGGACTCGAGCGCCTGCTCATGGTTGCCGAAAACATTAAAAGCATGGGGAGACTGGGAAGGAGTTTGGGGTATCTTGACGGTATTCGGCTTAATATTTGACCATGAAAATGAATAATTCTCATTCTAGATTGGCTGAAATTCTGGATAAAGCTCAGCAAAAAGAAATTCTTGATAGCGGAGAAATTGTTTTTCTTCTGGGCCTTAGGCAAAAAAACCAAATTGATGCCGTTTTTGAAGCCGCCAGGGAAATGAGGTTCCGGCATTTCGAAGACAGGGTTTTTCTATACGGGTTTATATATATCAGCACGTTTTGTCGCAACCAGTGCAATTTTTGCTATTATCGAAGTGCCAATGCCCTTCCTGTGCGCTACCGCCGGGAGGCCTCCGAAATTATTGAGGCAGCGCAAAGCCTGGCTGAATCCGGCGTTCACTTAATAGATTTGACACTGGGGGAAGACCCTCAATATTTTCAAGATCAGGGTTTTGAACCATTTATTCAGCTGGTCAAAGCGATTCGCGAAACAACCGACTTACCCATTATGGTGTCACCCGGCGTCGTCCCTGCGGAGGTCCTATCCGATCTTGCGCGGGCCGGAGTCAACTGGTACGCCTGCTATCAGGAAACCCATAACCTGGGGCTGTTTAAAAGGCTCAGGCCCGGACAAAGTTTTGCTGCGCGTTTGGAGAATAAAGAA
>JAFDDW010000344.1 GCA_019310665.1 Deltaproteobacteria bacterium | reverse complement strand
GAGCAACTGCGACAGGTTGTTAAAAACATGAAAGCGGGCGAGTTTTCGGCCCTGCTGGACAGCAATTTTGGTTACCAGATTATTTACATTCAGAATATTGAAGAAACTCAGGCCAAACCACTGGAGGCAGTTGAATCAGAAGTTGAAGAGAAGCTCTACGCCGAATCCGTGGACAACAAATATCAGGAATGGCTTGAACAGCTTCGGGCCCGATCGCACATTAGGATCATTAACTAACCTGAGCCGGACAAGCCGGCAAATGCCTAAAGTGCGCTAAAATTTCCAAAGTGCCTAAAGTGCCTAAATTGCATAAAATAATGAAACACAAATTTTGATAGGCTTTGTATTTTGCTATGAAACCTGAACAAGACTCTCTATCATTCGGGCGCTATCTTCAAGCCATTAGATTGGAAAAGAAGATCAGTCTGGAAAAAGTTTCGTCCCAAACCCGTATCGGGCGGTCAAATCTCCTGCTCATTGAGCAGGAAGACCACGAAAATTTACCGGCGGAGGTCTTTGTAAAGGGCTTTTTGCGTTCGTACGCAGATGCTATTGGGGCGGATGGTGATGAGGCGGTTCGCCGTTATGAATCACACCTTGAGGTCGTGCAGAAAATAGTCGTATCCGATAACTTCATCGGCAAATCGGTTACCAAAATGTGGTGGAAGTTGCTGATGTCCATTGTGCTGCTTCTGATCCTGGTTGTGTTGTCCATTTTCGGTGTTGCTTTTTTTCACAATCAAGCGGACACAAATAAACCGCTTGAGCAAAAGGCGCCTGAAGAAAAAGCGCAACCGGCAGTGTCCCGGGAGCATCCGCAAGGTAATTCGGGTGCCATGACCGGCAATGCGGCTGTGGATAAATTGTTGTTGAAGGTCACCGCGCTGGAGGATACCTGGTTAAAGGTTATCATTGATGAAAAGGATTCCACTGAATACAGTCTGAGCTCCGGAGATAATTTGGATCTGGAAGCCCACTCCGGTTATAACCTGCTAATCGGCAATTCCGGAGGCTTGAAAATAACACTTAATGATAAACCTGTACCAATTTCCGGAAAAAGCGGGGAGGTAGTGACGATACATCTCCCCTAACTGGGTACTCGATATTCGATTCTCGATACTCGATTTAAAACGCTGACTTACTGATTTGTCATCGAGAATCGAGCATCGAATATCGAGTATCGTATCGTTTACAATTTTTGGCTGAGTTTTCTTAATGCCAAATCGATTAAACCCATAAGAATGACGATGAGAAACCGGCATGTCCTCTGATCGCAACCGAATACTGCTTGAGAGCATAAAAAGGCTTCTGCGCCGAGGTGCAGCTATCCATCTTGGCAAGATAGTGAACAAAACCCATGCGGCCGACCTGTCGGTGGTGTTTCGCTCCCTGTCCCTTGCTCAGCAGCACGAGCTGTTTGGCCTGATTACCGATGTTGAGCAAAAAGGTATCCTGTTTAGCGAGCTTGACGAGGACACTTTTCAAGATCTCATCGAGGACATGAAGCTTGAAGATACTGTCAGGATCCTGGAAAGCATGCCGGCCGATGATGTTGCCGATATCATCGGACGCCTGCCGGAGGAAAAGTCAAAAACCATTCTTGACAAAATGAAGACGGCGGAATCCGAAGAAGTTGAGGATCTGCTGCGTTACGAGGATGATACCGCCGGCGGGATTATGGTTCCCGATTTTATTGCCCTGCGGGAAGATGTCACTGCCAGACAGGCTATCGAATCTTTGCAAACTGAGCATTCCGACGTAGAGATGGCTTTTTATCTCTACGTGGTTGATGAATATGGCAAACTGGTCGGTGTCAGTTCATTGCGACAGCTTGTGGTGGTTCCCCCTGTAACACCTCTTAAGGAGTTTATGACCACGGATGTTTTTTCGGTCCAGACCGATATGGATCAGGAAGAAGTGGCCAAGCTTGTAGCCCGCTATGATATTCTGGCGGTTCCGGTAGTTGATGGATCCAACCGGCTGGTCGGGATTGTTACGGTCGATGATGTTATCGATATTCTCAGAAAAGAAGCTACCGAAGATATATTAAAAATGGCTGGAGCGGGTGAAGAATTTGTCGAAACCAAATCAATATTAAAAAGTACCCGAATTCGCCTACCGTGGTTGTTTGCAAGCTGCATGGGCGGGATCTTTGCCTTTTTTATCATCGGCGAATTTGAAAGCAGTCTCAGTAAGTTTACGTATTTGGCCGCCTTTATTCCGGTGATTATGGGAATGGGCGGAAATATCGGTACCCAGTCTTCCACGATTGTCGTCCGGGGACTGGCCACCGGACGTATTCATGTCAGAGATATCTGGTCTGTGGTCCTCAAGGAACTCACCATTGGCGTAATTTTAGGTCTGGTTTACGGGCTGCTCATCGGCTTTGTGGCGCAGTTCCGGTACAGTATGGAGGCGCTGGCGCTGTCGGTTTCCCTGGCTGTTATCTGCTCCATGTCCATCGCTGCACTCGTGGGGTCATTGGTACCGATGGGGTTTGCGAGGATCAATATTGATCCGGCCGTAGCAACGGGCCCGCTGGTGACCACTTCCATTGATATTATCAGTGTGTTCTTTTATTTTCTAATCGCCACTGCTCTTCTTGGCATCTGACCCTAACCCGGACAAGCCGGAAATGCCTAAATTACCTAAAATGCCTAAAGTAAATGTATTCTATCTATTTTATGAAAATAGAAACTAACGCTAAGTTGTCATTTCATTGTTCTGATTTCTGGCCTCCCATACTGCCAGCGTCAACGACTTATACAAAAGATGGAGCGAAGCGACGCTATAATTTTAGGCATTTTAGGCACTTTAGTGCATTTTAGGCATTTCTTGGGGTAACTTAATTTTTACACAAAAAGATCTTGACACAAAATGAACAAAAATAATTCCTAAGAGCCCACATGCCGGTTTTTTCCACGCCTGCCATTTTGCTCCGACGGCTGGATTATGGTGATTTCGATGTTATTATCACCTTTTTCACGCTGAAAAGGGGCAAATTGTCATTGATTGCAAAGTCCGCCAAAAAGAGCACCAAACGTTTTGCAGGTGTGTTGGAGCTTTTTTCGGAGGTGCAGATATTAGCCGGTGCCGGGCGGGGAAAAGGGCTTCCTGTATTACAGGAAGCAGTTTTAAAGCAACCATTCAGCGCCATCAGAGCTGATTTCAGGAAAACAGCCTATGCCAGCTACTGGTCGGAGTTAATTCACAACTGGATTGAAGATAATTTCAAGCAGGTTGCCCTGTACCATCTTTTTGAACATGTTTTATACGAACTGGATTCCGGGAAAACGGTGCCATCCGGTTTAAATATTTTGTTTCAGATGAGATTCCTGACCCTGTCCGGTCATCGCCCCAATTTAAGCCATTGCAGCTTATGTCGGCTGGAGTTGGAGAATATCAAAAATGATAATATTACTGTTAACCTTCAGCGTGGCGGGATTATATGTGGCAAGTGCAGCAGCGGCGCTGCCTCCCGGATGTCGCTTGCCAAAGGAACGATAAAGCAGCTGTTGTGGGCTGAAAGCGGTAATTTGGCCAAAGCGGCCAGGATTAAATTTACCCATTCGGCACTGGACGAAAGTACTGAATTCCTGGAAGAATTTGTATGCTACCACCTGGGGAAGCAGCCCCGCAGTTTAAAATTCTTGCGGCAGATCAGAAAAGATAGTTGAATGGATAACCGACTCCGAAAATTACTTGAATCCAATCCCATAGAAACATCGGCACCCTGCCGGATCGATATGGGCGGTACGCTGGATATTCCTACGTTTTATTACCCGTTGGGCCATCTGAATCCCTGTACGTTTAATATCGCCCTGGGGCTCAGAACCCGGGTTCGT
>JAFDDW010000343.1 GCA_019310665.1 Deltaproteobacteria bacterium | reverse complement strand
AGGTTTAATAATGGTCACATGTTCAACCCCGATGGCTCTCACAACCTTTTCGATGGATACCCGGCCGAATCCGTCCATGTTCATCCGGGTCATGTCAACGCCGGGGTTGGGCTGGTGACCGGTCATGGCGGTGGTGCCGTTATCCAGAATCACCAGGGTGAAATTGTGGTTGTTATAAACACCGTTGATCAGGCCGGGTATTCCAGAATGAAAAAAGGTGGAATCGCCGATAAAGGCAATCACTTTTTTATCATTTACCTTAGAAAATCCGCCGGCGGTGCCAACCGAAGACCCCATGCATATCAGGAAGTCAGCGGCTGAGAGCGGCGGCAGCAGACCCAGGGTGTAGCATCCGATGTCGGATGGAAATATGGTCTCCATTCCTTCCGTGGCTTTTTTGACTTCGTGATAGGTTGCCCGGTGGGAACATCCGGCACACAGCGTCGGCGGACGCTGGGGCACCGGGGGAAGATCGGTAAGATCCGGTACTTCAGGCGCCGTATACGCCAGGTCGAAATATGTGGCCATACACTGCTTGACCTGTACGGGATTGTATTCGTAAAGACGCGTAAACAGGTCTTTGGTTTTACCATTGATGGGAAGAACCAGGCCTTCCTCTTGGGCCATGGCTTTGACCGCCTCTTCCATGTAGGGCTCGCCTTCTTCGACAATCAGGACCTTTTGGCATTCCTTTAAGAAACCTTTGATCAGTTTGGGCGGCAGGGGATGGGAGAAGCCGATGCGAAGAACTTTGGTTTTATTTTCAATACCCATATCCTGTATGGCGTCACTGACGTAGTTGTAGCTGACACCATTGCAGATGATGCCCAGGTCACCGCTGCCGGTTATAAAATTATATTTGGAATCTTCGGCCAGTTCCTGGGCGGCATCGTAGTTTTTCAGCAGCTTGATGTGCAGGTTCCGGGCGACAGCCGGCACGACGACAAGATTCATGGGATCTTTGGTAAAATTTCCCCTGGTAACCGGTTGCCGGATTTTGTCCAGGGTTACCACACCGGTGGAGTGATTGATCCGGGTGGTGGTTCTGAATAATACCGGCTCCTGAAGTTTTTCGGAGAGATCAAAGGCATAGGGAATCAGCTCTTTGGCCTCTTCCACCGATGAAGGCTCCAGCATGGGAAGTCCGGACAGTTTGGCGTAGTAGCGGTTGTCCTGTTCGTTCTGGCTCGAAAACATGAAGGGATCATCGGCCGAAAGAATCACCATGCCGCCTTTAACGCCCACATAGGCCAGCGTCATCAGGGCATCCGCGGCAACATTTAGGCCCACGTGTTTCATCACGCACATACTGCGCACACCTGAATTGGCTGCCGCAGCCGAAACTTCCAGGGCAATTTTTTCATTGGTGCTGTATTCAAAATACAGATCACTTTCCTGGGCCATCTGGAAAAAGTTGAGTGTGATTTCCGAAGAGGGGGTTCCCGGGTAAGTGCTGGCAAAGGCAACACCGGCTTCAATGGCGCCCCGGGCAATGGCTTCATTTCCCAGAAACAGCATTTTTTCACCTGGATTGTCAGTTAATAACTTGTGCATAGTCAGGTTCCTTATATTAGTTTTAGGTTTAAATTTTTAACCCTGTATTTCTCCGTTCGAAGATCTATGTAGTAAAGAATTCAGGAATTTAGGGATTTAGAAATTGAGGAATTTATATTAGAATTCATCATCATTTTGAATTCCTAAATCCGCCAATCCCTCAATACCTCCAATCCCTCAATACCTCAAATCCGTTTCAATCCGCAATCCGCATTCCCCAATCCGAAATATAGAGAAACCTTAATCTTCATCTATCTTCTTGCGAGTGTAGATGGTCTTAAACTGATCCGGCGATAACTCCATACAACCGGTGCAGCCTTCCTCATTTGCAGCATTAAAAGGCTCCAAATGAAATTCAAGGCCAATTTTTTGGTACATGTCCGCCATTTCAGACAATCGCGGCTCATCATAGGTGGCCTGTTTTTCCCAGCCTTCGCTGATAAGCTTTTCTTCGGGAGTAATTACACTCCTTTAAATTCAGGTCGTTTCCGTCCCAGGCTTGACAGACCTTCCAGGGCATCGGCCGTGGAGAAGATATCATTTAAGCGTCCGAGTTCGATTTCCACAGCGTCTTGCATGGATTTTCCAACCTGCTGATCGATAATTTCGTTGGCGAGTTTGAGGGCCACAGGTGCTTTGAATCCGATAATCTTGGCAGTTTTGGCTGCGATTTCTTCAGAAACCCCTTCGGGCGGTTTGCCGGATAGCAACCGGGCAACATTTTCCTGGCTGCAGGCCATGGCATAGGGTTTGAATTTTTCCGGGATTTCTCGTTGGCCGTATTTTTCTGGTTTACCCTGGGCACAAAGGTCCTTGATTGCAGAACCGATATCGGCGGGTGCGACAAGTTTCGTAACAATGCCGAGTTCGAAAGCTTCCTGAGCAGAAATAGTGATTCCGGAAAAAACATAATATTTGGCCAGGTCCGGCCCGATAATACGGGAGGTGCGCAACATTCCACCCAGGCCCGGGAAAATGCCGATGCCGGTTTCCGGAAATCCCATGGAACCTGCGGGGGTGGCAACTATGGCCTGGCAGGTCAGGGCGAGCTCGCTGCCGCCACCCATTGAGAGTCCGTCGAGTATGGTAATGGTAAGCTTAGCAGAGTTTTCAATTCGAAGAAATAACTCATGGCCCTTGCGTGTAAACTCATAAATGTCGGAGATTTGATCGGCTTTTATCTTTTTTATAAAATAGCGGATATCTGCTCCGGCAACAAAGGCCTTGCCGGCACCCTGAAAAACGATGGCTTTAACAGCGGGATGATTTTCAGCCTCTGTAAAGCGTTCATCCAACTGGGCCACCACCGTTTCGTTGAGCGCGTTCATGGCCTCCGGACGGTTAAGTGTGATCGTTGCGATCCGGTCTTTAATCTCCAGGTCTACGAACTTGAAATCGAAGGGTTGGCCTAATGAATGTTGCTTGGCCAGGATTTCGGGCATCTTAAAATCGGGGTACTTTTGGGTGATGGCCTCAACCGCCGCATAGGTCTTATCCACACCGATCCGGTTCATGATTTCAAACGGTCCCATGATCCAGCGCAAGCCGATTTTGGCACCGCGGTCGGTGTCCTCGATGGAAGCCACCCCCTCGTCGACCAGGGCCGCAGCAACGCCGAAGCAGACACCGTAAAATCGATCGACGGCAGCCGGAATCCGGGATTCGTCAACCTCGCCTTCCAGGTTCCAGTTTTCATTTTTGTCCATCTGGGCCTTGAGGATATCGGCGGTGGCATAAAAGGGACCGAGTTCGTTGCCAAGGGTCGTGGAAGCATGCACCGCGATGGGGATGCCGGTAACGTTCATCAGCTCAAAGGGCCCCATACCGATTTTAAAGGCCTGTTTGGCAGCCGCTTCGATGGTCGCAATATTGGCCAGATCTTCTTCCAGCATCCGGGCGGCTTCATTGAGGAAGGGGACGAAGAAGCGGTTGACGGCAAAGCCCGGTGCATCTTTAACGACAATGGCGGTCTTGCCGTGCAGTTTGGCCACCAGCAGTGATTTTTCAAGGGTGTCATTGCTGGTATTCTCATGGGGAATAATTTCCAAAAGGCGGTTTTTAGCCGGGTGGAAAAAATAGTGAAGACCGACAAAGCGGTCCGGTCGGGAGATCTGTTCTGCGAATTCGCGAACATAAAAACTTGAGGTGTTGGTGGCCAGGATGGTTTTTTCCGAACAAATCCGGTCGAGGGTTTTGAACAGATCCGCTTTGACTTTTTTGTCTTCAAAGACCGCTTCGACCACAAGATCCGCATCGGCCACGGCGGCAAAGTCGGTGGTGCCCGTGATACGCGC
>JAFDDW010000342.1 GCA_019310665.1 Deltaproteobacteria bacterium | reverse complement strand
TCGCTGGCGGGATCGTAAATGGATCGAAAAACGCTTTGGCAGTCAAAAAATTCTGGCAATGAGCTTTGGTGTTAATTACTTCGGCCGAGCCTCTGAATCAGGCCCGCCGCGCAAGAGCAGCGGCTTTTTGCTGCTGTTATCCGATCGATTATTCTACCGCAGCCGGCTGAAAAAAATTGAACTGGACATTCCGGGTTCCAGTATCGCCAGGGTGTACCACGATCGAAGCCACAAAGGCACCAACCTGCACCAATCCCTGGTTAAAATAAATTTCATCAATGACCAAAATGAAAAGGATACCGCCGCATTCAAGGTGCCCTACCCGCCGCAGTGGATGCAGGCCATTGAAAATACGTTGTTAAAGAAGGAATAGAGGTTGCGGGTTGCGGGTGAAAGGAGTTTCGAAAAAATTGCTTGTTCCCGGATAGCCAATTGTTTGCCTTTGCTCTTTGCCTTTTCAATCCGCATTCCGCATTCCCTGGCCCAGACCTGATTTATAAAGAAGGTCTCTGAAGGCTGCAACGCCTCAGGCCTTCCTGTTGGATGCCATTTAATAAAAGCCGTCGCGCCAGGGCGGGCCGAAATCCCAATTCAATAAAGGGCTGTCCCCCAGTCATACTGCCGCTTAATATAATTAAGGAACAAAGAGGTGTCCGTCTTGATAACCCCGTCTATTTTGTTAATCTTTTCAAAGATCAGCTTATTGAGTTCATCCAGCGATTTGACGACAAACTCAGTGTCGATCCCGGTTCCGCCTGTGGTTTGAACAATAAACCACAGCGGTTTCAGTTTCTTTAACTCTCTAATAATTCTATCCATTTTCTTGATTTCAACATGAATCCTGATATTGCCAACGATCTTAAAGCCAAGTTTAATGGGATTGCTCACCGCGACTATCTGGATAAATTCCTCATTAATCAGACGGTTTAAGCGTGTTCTGACGGTGGCTTCAGAAAGACCGATTTTTTTGGCGATATCTGTATTTGAAATCCGGCCATCTCTTTGCAGCAGCTCAATCATCTGACAATCTATCTGGTCGAGCGTTTTCTTTTTATTATTTGAATTATTGCGCTTCATACTCCCCCCTTTTGGAATGACGAATTTCGATTGATCCGCCGCAGGCGGAAACAATTAAGGAATACTACCCTTCGAGAGCCTCTGGCTCGAAGGATCTATTTACAAATTGATGGAGCCAAGCGACATCCATCATTCGACATTTTTCAATTGTCAATCAGCATTCAAAACACCCCTACCATTTGAAAATTAAAAAAACAACCGTAATTTGTTTGATAACGTGATATTTTGATCAATATTTAATCTAATTCGTATTATTTTAAAATATAATTTCTATTTTTCGCAGAAAAATAGAAATTATCTCTTGACAATAAAATATGATTTGCCTAAAGTGGCTCAACGTTGATAGTGTAGGCTGTTCAATTCGTTCACAATCGGTTTATATCTCATCCGTCCTGAGAATTACGTTATTATAGAAACCACCAAAGGAGGTAAAATGTCTAACACACCTGAAAAACTAAAGTATTATGTTGATGGTCAATGGCTGGAGTCCAAAACGGAAAAATATATGGAATGTTTCAACCCTTCTACCGGTGAAGTGACCGCACTGGCGCCCCAGTGTACCCAGGAAGAAGTCAACTCAGCGATTGAAGCAGCCAGCAAAGCCTTCCCGGGATGGGCGGATACGCCTGTCACCAAGCGTGCCCAGGTCCTATTCAAATTAAAGGCTCTGGTCGACAAAAATTTCGACGAGCTGGTCCATCTGGTAGCTGAAGAGCAGGGAAAATGCTGGGGCGAGGCAGTCGGCTGCATCGCCAAGATGAACGAAGTGGTGGAGTTTGCCAGCGGGATTGCCCATCTGATGAAAGGCAGTTCGGTGATGAATATCACCGGCGGTTACGATACGGTACAGTATATGGAACCGCTCGGGGTATTTGCCGGGATTGCTCCCTGGAATTTTCCGGCCATGATCCCCCACGGATGGATGACCCCCCTGGCCGTGGCAACCGGCAACACGTTTGTCATCAAGCCTGCCAGTTTCGTACCCCGCAGCTCCATGCGAATCCTCGATCTGTGGGAAGAAGCCGGATTGCCGAAGGGTGTAATTAATCTGGTGACCTGCGGCAGGGAACAAGCGGAAATTCTTTTAAAACATCCCGACGTCAAAGGAGTCTCCTTTGTCGGTTCGACCCCCGTGGGTCGGCACATCTATGCAACCGCAGCTGCCCACGACAAAAGGGTCCAGGCGCTTTGTGAAGCCAAAAACCATGCCCTGGTGCTGCGTGACGCCAACATAGATATGACCGTTGCCGGAATCGCCAATGCCACCTGCGGTTGCGCAGGTGAACGCTGCATGGCGCTGCCGGTCTTAGTCGTTGAAAATGCCATTGCCGATGAGTTTGTCGCCAAACTTTCACAGCGGCTTTCCGCGCTGAAAATCGGCCCCGCCTACGATAAAACAACGGAACTGGGACCAGTCGTGAATGCAGGTCATCGTAAATTTATCGAGGGTTGGATTGAAAAGAGTATCGAAGAGGGTGCCGAACTTGTGCTCGATGGCCGCGGCGTTACGGTCCCGGGATATGAAAACGGATTTTACATTGGCCCCACAATGTTCGATAAAGTCACGCCCGAGATGTCTTGCGGCTGGCAGGAAGTGTTCGGCCCGGTTACTTTTATAAAACGGGTGGAGAACTTCGAGGAGGGCCTGGCCCTGATGAATAACAGTGAGTTTGCCAATGGTTCTGCGATCTATACCGAAAACGGCCATTATGCCCGTGAATTTGCAAAACGCTCTGATGGCGGCATGGTAGGAATTAATGTGGGCATCCCGGTTCCGGTCGGTATTTTCGGATTTACCGGTCATAAAAATTCTTTCTTCGGCGACCTGCATATCATGGGACCCGACGGAATCCGTTTTTATACTGAACTGAAATCGGTAACCTCCCACTGGTTTGGCCAGGGCGATGCGGAGTGCAAGGTCGATACCTGGGACGGTATGATTGAATTGCCCGAAGATAAAAAATAATTGCTGTATATTCTATATGCGAATCAGTGTTTAGATCCCGGCATGGAAGCCTGATGGTTTCGCTGGCACCATGCCGGGATTAAAACTAAATCAAAAAAGGAGTCCGGCCAATGGGTGAAATAGAAAAAAGAATAAAGGAAATGACGGATCATACCTTCGGCACCTGGGGGCGCCAGAATGCGTGGTCGACCCCGCTGTTGATCACCGATGCGGAAGGTGTCTATTTTTATGACCACACCGGTAAGCGATATCTTGATTTCTCATCGCAGTTAATGTGCTCGAATCTGGGTCATAAAAATAAAGTCGTGATTGAAGCCATCGTTAAACAGGCTGAAAAGCTGCCCTATGCAGCACCCGGTTTTGCCACGGAAATCTTAATTGAGGCTGTTGAAGCCCTGCGGTCGGTGTTTCCGGAAAAACTCAGCAAATTCTTTTTCTCCACCAGCGGAACCGCCGCCAATGAAGCCGCCATGAAAATGCTGAGACAATACAAGTTTCCGGCTTATAAGGTGATTTCCCGCTACCACTCTTATCATGGCGCGACGGCGGTCGGGCAATCCTTTACCGGCGACCCACGTCGCTGGTACGCGGAGTTGGCTCGCACGGTAGTGGATGGAGTTGTCTTTGCACCGGATAATTACTGCTACCGCTGCCCGTTCGGCATAACATATCCGGAATGTAACGTGCAGTGTGCCCGTTATCTGGACTATATGATCAAAGAAGAAGGCAATGTGGCCGCTATCATTGTCGAGCCGATTGTGGGTACCAGCGGCAGAATGATACCACCCCCGGAATATTATCCTATTCTGCGCCGGATTTGTGATGAGAATAACG
>JAFDDW010000341.1 GCA_019310665.1 Deltaproteobacteria bacterium | reverse complement strand
ATATCAGCGCCAGGAATTATATCAGCAGGTTTTTTAGAAATATAACGCGGACGACCAATGGTTTGAGATCCATCAGGATTATCAACAATTAAGTCTCCACCCGTTTTTGCAATTGCCGCATTCCAACGTTCAGATTCATTTTGAAATGGAGCAAAAACGTCCACTGTAAATCCGTTTGAAGAGAATTCACTCACACAAACATGGGATGCATTACCGGCACCACAAACTACGATAGTCCTGGAATCTTTTGAAACAACGCTCGATTCATTTATACTTTTCATCATACAATTACCCTTGATAATATTTTTAGTTGTCAATTCAACGTTGGATCCAGCCGATCACGAACCCAGTCACCGAGGATGCTCATGGAAAGCGTTGCGAGAAATATAGTAATGCCCGGCAACACGGCGATCCACCAGGCGGTGGTCAGATAGTCCCGGCCAAACCCCAGCATGTTTCCGAGACTGGTCATGGGCGGCTGGATGCCGATGCCGAGAAAACTTAAGGAGGTCTCCAGGATGACGGTACCCGGGAAGTTGAGGGTCATATTTACGATTAACGCGCTGGATATATTAGGAAGAATATGACGCAGGTAAATCCTTGTTGGGGTCGCACCGAGGGTGTTGACCGCCACCGCGTAACCATGGGTCCTGGCCGACAATGCCAGGCCACGGGTAAGCCGTGCGTAGCGCTCCCAGCCGTAGATACCCATCAGGATGATAAACAAGGTTAGGCTGTTGCCCAAAAAGGCGAGCAACGCCAGTGCAATGATGAAAAACGGCAAGGCTGCTTGAAAATCAATCGCCGCCATCACAACGTCGTCAACCCAGCCGCGAAAGTGAGCCGCCAGAAAGCCGAGTGACGTCCCCAGAATTGCACCGATGATGGTGCCTAAAAATGCGACCAGCAGGCTCAGGCGGATTGAAAAAATGAGACGGCTTAGCACATCGCGCCCGAGGTCATCGGTGCCAAACACATGCTTCCAATCACCGCCTTCCATCCCTGCAGGTGCTTGCAATCGTGCCCGCAGATCAATGGCCGAATACTCGTAGGGGGAGATAAGCGGTGCGGAAACAGCAACGAAAATCATAAATAGCAACCATAGGGCTGCAATGATCATAAGCAAAGGGTAACGCTCGAAAAAGCGGCGCATCCGGATTCGAAAGTCCTCTCTGGGTCGCTCGGCAGGATGCGTTAGCAGTGCTGCCGTTTGTGGATTGTCAGTCATAATAAATCCTATTATTCTTTTGTCTGGAGATCGCGAACCCGCGGGTCCAGCCACCCGTAAGAAAGATCGACGATCAGATTGGTGGTTACCATGGAAACCGCAATCAACAGTATCGCCACCTGCACCACTGCCAGGTCTCTGTTTGCCACCGAATCCACCAACAACCGTCCGACACCGGGCCATGCGAATACGTTTTCGGTAATCACTCCGCCGACAATCAGACTGCCGACAAAAAATCCGGCGACAGTAACGGTGGGAATGGCAGCGTTGGGAAGGGCGTGTTCTCGAACCACTTTTTGCCATGGCACACCCTTGGCCATGGCGGTGCGAATATAGGGTTGACTAAGGACTTCCAACATCGATGACCGCATAAACCGTGCGAATACGGAAGCTTCTGCTGTGGCCATCGTAATCACCGGCATAATGTAGTGCTGCCACGTTTCGCTGCCGGCACTGGGAAGCAGTCGTAAGGTCACTGAAAACAATAGAATCAACAGTACACCCAAAAAAAAGTTTGGGATACTCAACCCCCCAACAGCCAGGGTCATTGTGGCGCGATCTATGGCAGTGTTGTGGTGAAGCGCCGCGTAGATGCCGGCAGGGATTCCGATTAGAAAAGTAAAGATGGCGGTGATCCCCATTAGAGAGAGGGTTTTGGGGACACGCTCCATCACCACCTCAATCGCATCACGGCCGTCGAGGTATGATGTACCCAGCTCACCCCGGAAAATATTTCCGATGAAACCCAGATATTGTTGCCAAATGGGTTTGTCCAAACCCCATGATTTTCGAAGTGCTTCGAGGACCGCCTCATCCACATCAGCTCCATAGATCTGAAGCGCAGCGTCACCGGACATACGCAGGGCGATAAAAACAAAGGAGACAATAATACAGATTGTTAAAACGGCGCGAAAGAGTTTCTGTAACAAATATCGGGTAGACATATTACCTCCTCGTCCCCATTACGCTTCGCCGTGGGTGACATGGCAGGCGACCATCTGGCCGTCTTTTAAAGGCTTCAATTCGGGTATGCGTTCTTTACAAACTTGTTTGGCCAGATGGCAACGGGTATGGAAACGGCAGCCGGTTGGAAGATCAACAGGGCTGGGCGGATCACCCTTTAAAAAAGTCCGTTCACGTTTGAGTCCCGGTTCCGGAATCGGTATGGCTGAAAGCAACGCCTGGGTATACGGATGGGCCGGACGATCGAACAACAGTTCGCCCTGGGCCAATTCAACAATCTTACCCAGGTACATGACGGCTACCCTCTCACAGACATGACGCACGATGCTCAGGTCGTGACTGATGAATATCATGGTCAGCCCCATACGTTTGGTGAGCTCGGCGAGCAAATTGATCACCTGGGCCTGGATCGATACGTCAAGTGCTGAAACCGGTTCGTCACAAACCAACAGTTCAGGATCGAGCACCAGCGCCCGGGCCAGGACAACGCGTTGCCGCTGTCCCCCGCTTAATTCAAATGGATAGCGGTAGAAGATGTGATCCTTTAAGTCCATGGAACGAAGAATTTCAGCAGCTTTGTCATGGCGCTCTGAGTTGTCGGCAATGTTGTGGATAAGCAGCGGTTCGGCGACCTGATCCAAAATTTTCATACGCGGGTCCAGGGCGCCGAGTGGATCCTGGAATACATACTGCATCCGCCGGCGGAGTTTGCGCCACTCGACCGGCGGAAGCCCGGAAATCTGCCGGTCTTTGAACAGAACGCTGCCCGAGGTCGGGGTGTCGATGTTCAGCACCAGGCGGGCGATAGTGGATTTTCCACAACCGCTCTCACCAACAATACCGAAAGTTTCACATTTGTTAACGCTGAACGAGACACCGTCAACCGCCTTGAGATCGACCTTCTTTCGGGCCAGCCAGCCGCCTCTTCGTATTTTGTAGTACTTCATAAGGTCAGTGGTTTCCAGCAACGGTGACCCGTTTTCCTTCTGACAGGCTGCCTGTGAGGCTTTTTCTTGTGTATTCAATGTTGCAGCCCTCCTCGTTGGGGATTAAAGCAGGCGATGCTATGGTCGCCTGGTCCGATCGCAAGAGACGGTTGGTTGAGCCTGCATTCCTCCAAGGCAACCGGACAACGTGGTTCGAAAGCGCAGCCTTTAGGCATTTCGGTAGGGGCCGGCACGGATCCTTTCATAGGAAGCAACTTATCGGTACGGCGATCGATCCGGGGTAATGAGGCAAGCAATCCGCGGGTGTATGGATGGCGGGGATCAGCGAACACACTCTTAACCGAGCCCTTTTCGGCAATCCGTCCACAGTACATCACAGCCACTCTATCGCAGGTTTCCGCAACAACAGCGAGATCATGGGTGATTAAAATAATGGACATCCCCATCTCCTTGCGCAAGCTGCGAATCAGCTCGAGTATCTGAGCCTGGATGGTCACGTCCAGCGCCGTCGTCGGTTCATCTGCGATGAGCAGCTGGGGACGACCGGCCAAAGCCATGGCAATCATTGCCCGCTGGCTCATCCCGCCGGACATTTGGTGCGGGTATTCCCTTAGCCGCTGTTTCGGATCGGGAATGCCCACGCGGGCCAGCAGACGCCGGGCCTCTCCGCGGGCGGCCTGACCCGTTAAGCCCAATTGTTGCTCCACCACTTCCGCAACCTGGTCGCCGATCGTATCGGTGGGATT
>JAFDDW010000340.1 GCA_019310665.1 Deltaproteobacteria bacterium | reverse complement strand
TTAAGCAGCGGGACGGTTGTTACGGGCGGGACCCTGGGTACGGTGATGCCGCCCAGCGTTTTGCTGATTATTATCGGTCTGCAGACGGAGCAATCCATTATCAAACTTTTCATGGCCGGTATTCTGCCTGCCATTCTTTTGGGCCTCCTGTTTGTGCTTACCATAGTCGTTCTGTGCCGGATTTACCCCGAATTTGGACCTGCCGGACCGAAGACCAGTTTTAAAGAAAAAATAAAATCGCTTACGGGAGTCGTTGAAGCCCTGTTGATATTTGCCCTGGTTATTGGGGGCTTATACGCCGGTATCTTCACGCCGACTGAAGCCGGTGCAGCCGGGGTTTTGTTAATGCTGATCGTAACCGTTCCCGCCCGCAAATTGACGATGCAGGGCCTGATCAATTCTTTCAGGGACACGCTCAAGATATCCTGCATGGCATTTATGCTTGTGACCGGCGCACTCATCTTCGGACGTTTCTTAGCCATAACCAGACTGCCCTTTATGGTGGCGGACTTTGCTGCTTCTCTGCCGGTGTCGCCCTATGCAATTTTGGCCATTATTTTGTTTATTTACTTAATCGGCGGTTGTTTTGTCGATGCTCTGGGGTTTCTGGTTCTCACCATCCCTATTTTTTTCCCGCTGGGAAAAGCCCTGGGTTTTGACCCCGTCTGGTTTGCCATTATCATAACGATGGTAACCACCATGGGGGCGATCACGCCGCCGGTGGGGGTCAATATATTTGTGGTCAAAGCACTGGCCCCTGAAATAGACCTGGCGACAATTTTTAAAAGTGCCAGTTTTTTCCTGATTGCCTGCATTGTTTGCACGATCATTCTGATCATTTTCCCTCAGATTGTTCTGGTTATACCCAATATGATGTATTAACAGTCGCTCAATTAGGGTCCTACCCTTCCTGAAGGTATCGGAGACTAATGATGAAACCAAATTTCGTTGAAAAAGGTGCTGATAGATATGTCAGAGGTGAAGCCAAGTTATTCGATGAAAAATTCATAATGCCGACGAATTTTGGGAGAATTGACGATATTTTGATACATTCGTCTGAACACCCAAGAAAGAATGCACACAAAGCTTGATTTTTTTGATATAAGTGTTATTGTAAAAAATAATCTGTAAAGGCCTGTTGAAAATTGACAGGTCGGTTTCGTTCTATAAGGAAAGATCTATTTGTCATTGTGGCAACCTTAAGTATGGAACGAGGAAAATTTTTTGAAAGGAGGGTGCCGCCATGGCAGAAGGTGTAGTTAAATGGTTTAACGACAGCAAGGGTTTTGGTTTCATCGAGCAAGAAGATGGTCCGGATGTGTTTGTTCATCATTCGGCAATCCAATCAAGCGGATTCAGGTCTCTTAATGAAGGCGATCGCGTTAACTTTGAAATTGAGCAAGGCCAAAAAGGTCCTGCAGCAACCAACGTAACTGTGGTCTAGCAGAAAATATTTGTTAAAAAAAGGGCATCCCGTGGGATTTTAGCGGGGTGCCCTTTTTTTGTGCTCACAGAAATACCTAATTTGCGGCTGTTGTGCCCCATAAATACATTAAAGAAGTAGAACAGGATATCAAAAAATAGTGGCGTCTTTGAATATAAAAAATTCCAAGCACCAAATAACCAATTTCATTCTGGAAAAGAATGTACGGCTATATCAATCCGAGTTTTGTAAATTACATCTGGGCCACAACATAGATAGTGTGGTCATGGCATGCGGGTCAGCAGATCTTCCAGATCATCCTGTGAATCGATGTCGAAAAAACACAATGGATCTTTGATCTCCACATAAAGCACGCGTTCGGAATTTTTACGGATAATGTTTCGGGCGCCGATGTCTCCGTTGATC
The DNA here is from genome assembly GCA_019310665.1 of Deltaproteobacteria bacterium. GTDB lineage: Bacteria > Desulfobacterota > Desulfobacteria > Desulfobacterales > JAFDCJ01 > JAFDCJ01. The sequence continues at coordinate 2,049 of JAFDDW010000340.1, read as the reverse complement.
ATCATTAGTTCTTCATAAATCGGCCGTCTGAAAACAGTCGGATTACCTCGTTTCCCTTCAAAAACCGGGACCCATATGTCCTTTTCGGGTTCCCGGACTTGACCCAGCAGGTGATTGATGGTGTTTGAATTAATCATCGGCTGGTCGCCCAGCAAATACATAACCGATGAATATTCTTGCCGGACGCTCTTCAGGCCGGCCTTCAGCGAACTGCTTTGACCCTCACGATATCTGTGGTTGATCACGACCTCCAATTGGGGATGGCGTGCTTTCGCACCCAATGCCTGCAGAATCGATTGATACTCATGGCCTAAAACCAGTACCACAATATCAAGGCGGGATTTCAAAGCGGCATCAAGCACCCATTCAACTAAATACTTGCCCCTTAGCCTTATCAGTTGCTTGAGCTGCCCGAATCTGACCGATGCGCCGGCCGCCAGTATGATGCCCGCCGTTTGTGTTTGGGACGACATTTAAACCTTTCCAAGTCTGGATTTGAAGCCGCCATTAAAACACCATTGGTGCATAGCCTTCCTCGATAAAGCCTGAGATAATGGTTCCAACATAATCGACATTCACCCCCAGTTTTTCCAGCGTGTCGCTTATGCCGTCGCGATCGGACAGAAATTTGCAGGCAATCGGCGTCTCATAGTCCAGCAGATTTGAAGCGGCCTTTATAACCTCCTCATCTTCACACAGAAGGTTTTCAAAAGGGCCGAAAAAAATGACTTTGATATCGTCGACCCATTTGTGTTTCTGAGCGTTTACAGCATACATGATTCCGGTCAGTGCTTTCGCTTTTTCAGCCGTCGAAATGATAACCATAACTTTAGATGACATAAAATCCTCCTTGCAATTGCGAAGTTTTCATAAAGCTAACACAGGCAAGCGTTAATATCTATATAAAAGCGGCGCCAGCCGTCGTCACGATAGAGAGTGACTATGGCTCGGAAGGCAAGGCATTCGGCATAGGGCCTCTCGATTTGGGATTTCTGAGTGCGGATTTGGGATTTTAAAAGGATTTATTTTCTGATTTATATAGGGATAAGGAGGTAGAAGATAAAAGCGCAGGGCTCAAGGCGTAAGGCTCGGGGCTTAAGGCCTAAAGAAATAGAATCCATATACCCATCAATATAAAATCAGATATCCTACCTTATAAAAATCCGCAATCCGAAATCCGAAATCCAAAATCGAAACCCTCTGTTTTCTTTTCTGTCTTCTGATCTCTGTCATCCTGTCATCTGTCCTCTGTCTTCATCTAACCTTTGACGAACCTTGTGGTTGTCTGGTATACAAATTAACTCTAACCTTGGAATCAAAAAAATGAGCCCGCAATTTCAAAAATACCTGTCACCGACGGCAATTATCGACAGTGATCATAATATGGTTATCGATTATGCCATGGCTGCCGTAAAAAATGCCGCTGATGATCCGATCGAAAAGGCGGTGAAACTTTACTATGCAGTTCGGGACGCGATCTGGTATGATCCCTATTTACCCTTTTATCGTCCGGAACATTATCGCGCCAGCAATGTTCTGAAAAAGGGCCGGGCATTTTGTGTGGGCAAGGCCACCCTGCTGTGTGCCCTGGGAAGAGCCTGCGGGATTCCATCACGGGTCGGGTTTGCCGATGTTCGCAACCATTTGGCGACCAAACAGCTCCTTGAATTTTTGGGGTCTGATTTGTTTGTCTTTCACGGGTTCACCGAGTTTTATCTGAAAGGGAAATGGCGTAAGGCAACGCCGGCCTTTAACATCCAGCTCTGTAAAAAGCACAAGGTGATTCCCCTGGAATTTGATGGCTGTAGTGATTCCATCTTTCACCCCTATAATATCGATAAAAAACAATTTATGGAATATGTAGCGGATCACGGGACATACGCCGACATTCCGGTTGACAAAATAATCGCCGCATGGAAAGCGACCTATGGCCGAGATCGGGTAAATCAATGGATTGAAAGATTTGAAGCTTCAGACGGTGCTACTCGACGTGATTTTGAGACCGAAGAGGCCATTTGAATTCGGAATGCGAAGCAAGGAAGAAGGGTG
>JAFDDW010000339.1 GCA_019310665.1 Deltaproteobacteria bacterium | reverse complement strand
CAGCACCTAGTATGCTAATTCCTAATTAACGTTGCCCAGAATATTATTTTACCTTCTTTAGGGAGCTATAGCGTTTCAAGGTTTCGGGTGTTCCGCCGGAGGCGGATCAGCGCCGCCTGAAAAGCTGCCAGTCTAATCAAAAAAGAAACTTTGCATGATGTAGTTTCCTATAAGGGGTTAACTAAAAAATGAACATCGAACGTTCAATCTGTTCACTGTTCCGGCCAGGCGGAGTTTCATACGAGCATCGTGTATCACTTGTTAATACTAAAAAGTAATTCCTCTGATGGTAATCACACATAACAGTTAGGCGTCCAGGCGCGAATAAGTTTTATCCTCTTCCCCCAGATAAGCCTTGATGACATGCTCGTCGTGCCTGATTTTTAGGGGATCGCCTTCGGCAATTTTGATGCCGAAGTCCAAAACACACACCCGGTCGGAAATATCCATGACCACCCCCATATCGTGTTCGATTAATATAATCGTCACATCCCATTCCTCGTTAATGTCCAGCACAAACCGTGCGATGTCTTCGGTTTCCTCTAAATTCATGCCGGCACACGGTTCATCCAGTAAAAGAATTTTAGGGCGCATGGCCAGTGCCCGGGCGATTTCAACTCGTTTTTGGAGCCCATACGGCAGGGTGTGAACAGGCCTTTTGCGAATGTGTTCGATTTCCAGAAGATCAATGATCTCCTTTTCGATGTGTTTGCGAAACGCCATCTCTTCCCGACGGGTCTTGCCGAAATAAATGCCCCCGGAAAAGACACCGGATTTCAAATGCACGTGCCCGCCCAGTTTGATATTGTCCAGAACCGTCATGTGGGCGAACAGCTCAACATTTTGAAAAGTCCGCGCAATGCCCAGGGTCGCGATCCGATGGGCCTTGAGGTCCGTGATATCGCGGCCTTCAAAGATGACCTTTCCCTTTTCAGGCTGATAAAAGTTGTTAATACAGTTCAACAGGCAGGTTTTGCCGGCACCGTTGGGTCCGATAATGGAAAATATCTCACCCTTTTTCACACCGGTGCTAACACCGGAAAGCGCTTTTAAGCCGCCAAAGCTCAGGTGGAGGTCTTCGATTTGCAACTGGTATTCTGGTGCTTCACTCATGATTTATTAGTTATTGGCTACTGGTAACTGGCCGCTGGTCTCTGGTTACTGGTCACTGGTTACTGGTCACTGGTTACTTGTCTCTGGTCACTGGCCGCTGGTCGCTGGTTACTGGTCACTTGTTACTGGATTCTCGGGTTACGAGTTCCGGGTTATGGGTTACGGGGTGAAAACCAGACAATCAGCAATCCGAAATTCCAAATCCCAAATCTGCCCTCTTTCTTCTTTTTTTCTTTCCGCATTCCGCATTCCCAATTCCGCATTCGAAACCCTCTGTCCTCTGACACCCGAAACCTGACACCTGACACCTGAAACCCTATGTTTTTCCCAAAATGTTGTCACAAAAAATGCCCAGAGGGCTTAGTTATCCACCTGCTTAACCGTCACCCGGGTCTTCATCCGATACCCGGTTCCATCCTGATACTTGATATCCGCTTCGATATCGAGTTCTTCCTTATCGCCGTACAGGGCTGTGATCAGATCCCTGTAACGCTCGATGACGAATTTGCGCCGCACCTTTCTGGTGCGGGTCAATTCTTCATCATCCGCATCCAGTTCCTTGTATAAAAGAACAAATCTCCTGACTTTCGCCACCCGGGGCAGGGACTGGTTGGTCTTGGCCACCTCCCGGGCGATTAACTCATAGACTTCCTTTTTTTGGGAGAGATCGGTAAAGGTCGTATAGGCGATCTGATTATTTTCCGCCCATTTGCCCACGTTTCCGGAATCAACCGAGATCATGGCGGCAATATATGGTTTCTCCTGACCGATGATCACCGCATCCATAATAAACGGCGAAAATTTTAATTTGTTTTCAATCAGCTGAGGTGAAAAACGGCTGCCGTCCGAAAGTTTCATGACGTCGGCCATGCGGTCGATGATAACCACATGACCATCGTCATCGATCACGGCGGCATCGCCGGAATAAAACCAGCCGTCCCGGATCGCTTTGGCACTGGCTTCGGGATTTTTATAATAGCCTTTGAAAACCGTATCGCCTTTGGTAAGTAATTCTCCCGTATCCGTGGTTTTGACTTCAATTTCCGGCAGGGGCACCCCTACCGTGTCGAGGCGAATGTCATCGGTGCGGTGGATAATGGTCGCCGCGGTGGTTTCTGTCGCACCATAAGCTTGCTTGATTTTGACTCCCAGGGCCAAAAACATTTTGAATATTTCCGGTCCCAGGGGAGCCCCCCCGGTATAAGCATGGCGTAAACGGGTCAGACCAAAAAAATTGTTGAGTGAGCGGAAAAGAACCAGATAGGCAATCCAGTTTAGCAGCCGCCATCCCGGGGGCGGTTGCTTTTTTTCAAGGGTAAAGTCCGCCAGGCGGTAACCCACAGGCAAAAAAGCTTTATAGACCAGCCTTTTGATCCAGACTGCCTCCTGGATTTTAACCTGGATATCCGAACAAATTTTTTCCCAGATTCGCGGGGGGGCCAGCAGTATATGAGGCCCGATTTCACGGATGTTTTCCTGGACGGTTTCGACTTTTTCGGGAAAATTCACCGCAAAGGCTTTGTAAAGGGGCCAGTACACGCCGAATTGCTGCTCACCGATCCAGGCAAAGGGTAAAAAAGAAACATATTCAAAATCATCCCGGGCAGAATCCACCATATCCTGTAATCTGGCCACCGCCACCATGTTCTTCTGGGTTATCATACTGCCCTTGGGGACCCCGGTAGTCCCGGAGGTGTAATTGATCATGCCGACATCATCGGGCGTCAACCCGGCAATCATCTCGTCGAACAAATGGGGTTGTTCGGCCGCCAACTCCCGGCCCAATTTCTGAATGTCTTTAAAATAGACGAGAATCGGGTCGTCATAATGACGCATGCCCTTGGGATCATCCACAATCACTTTTTTTACGCCGGGACAAGTGGATTTGAGTTCCAGAACTTTGTCGGCCTGCTCCTGATCACCGGCCACCACATAAATCGAATCGGAATGGTTGATGACATATTCCACCTGGTCCAGGTGGCTGTCGGGGTAAATACCAACAATGGCACCGCCCAGGGCCTGGGCGGCCAGTTCGGCATACAATCCCTGGGGACGATTGTCGCCGGCATAGGCAATCTTGTCGTCTCGCTTGAAACCGAGCGTGCGCAGTCCCAGCGCGAAATCCCTCACGTGTTCATAGTATCCTTGCCAGGTGGTGGACTGCCAGATGCCGAATTCCTTTTCGCGGATCGCCACCCGGTTGTCTCCATAGCGCTCGGCGTTGCGTTTGAGCAGTGCAAGTAAAGTTAAATGTTCCGTCATGGGTTCTTCGGTTTAGATTTAATGATTGAATGGTCAATTCCGGCTGGTCCGGGTTAGGAATTAGCATACTATCTATTGGATTGTGGGAGCGGCTTTCCAGCCGCGATCAACGTTGCCATACTCAAAACTGTTCGCGGCTGGAAAGCCGCTCCCACCGAAAAAAAAGAATAAAAAGACCGTTCAACTGACGCCGTTGGGTTGATCCGTCGCTGGAGACAGAACCCAACCATCATGCAGTTTCGGCTTTAATCCATTCGGATCCAATCCGATATCGGCTCGAACACTTTTTTGCCCACATTGGCCTTGTACACCCGACCCATGGGTATCTTGTTGTTGACCACCGTAATCGGTGCCATCAGGCCGCCGACATCGAGATCTTTGATCGACTGCAGGGCTTTCACCAGACCGTCACCGCTCAGATCGCCGGCTTTGTCGGCGCGCTTGAGACATTCCACAAAAACCAGACCGGTGAAAAACCCCTGCATGTAAGAGGTCGGCCGGTATTTGACGTCCGGGTGGTGCTTTTGGTTCCAGGCCCGGA
>JAFDDW010000338.1 GCA_019310665.1 Deltaproteobacteria bacterium | reverse complement strand
TTCTCCCCGGGGATTGACAAAATAGCTGGAGCCGTAGAATCTTCCGAATTCCCAGGGTTTTTCAAGGCCGACCCGATTGTTGGCACCGATAAAAACGCCGTTGGCCACCGCCTGGGCGGGCTGTTCAAGCTCCCACAGGTACTGGGATTTACCGGTCGTGGTGGCCGATGGGTTAAACAAAATTTCCGCCCCATTTAAAGCCAGCACCCGGGCACACTCGGGGAAATGACGGTCATAACAAATATAGATGCCTATTTTGGCATAAGCGGTTTCAAATACCGGAAATCCCAGATTACCCGGCTTGAAATAAAATTTTTCCCAGAATCCCGGCCAGGTGTGCGGAATATGAATCTTGCGAAACTTACCCAGATAGGTGCCGTCGGCATCCACCACGGCCGCCGTATTGTAGTAGACGCCGTCGATTTCCATTTCATAAACCGGAATTACCATTACCATCCGGTATTTCTTGCTGTATTCGGAAAGACGCTCTATCGTCGGGCCCGGCACTTTTTCAGCGGTTTGGTACCATTTGATATCCTGTTCGGCACAAAAATAGGGGCCTGAAAAAATTTCCTGCAGGCAGAGAATCTGAACACCTTTTTCCCCCGCCTCTTCGATGAGCGGCAGGTGCTTTTGAATCATGGCCTCTTTAATCTCGGCCGGCGTGCCGTCATGTTTGGCATTGGATGCCTGGATATGGGCACATTTGACAATTCTGGACATAAATTCCTCCTTGAAATCTAAAACGGAAAGCTATTTTATAGCCATTTGGAAGTTCGTCACCATATATATTGTCAACCTCAATGGACGTCAAGATTTTTTATGAAATCGTCAAATTTTATGAATCTTTTTTAGCAAAAGCCAGTGTTAGCAATTGACAACTTAACGCGAAACGCATAAAATACGACGTTGTTCTTAAGCATAGATGGCTAACATTACTGTGTTTAATTACTCCGCCCTGAAAAATAGCCATAACAGGGTTGGGTATAGCAAATTTATTCTTTGAAAATTGAAGAAAATATTCAGAAGTTGATCCGGGCGGATTAATTAATTATTTCTTAAAAAGAAGTGCACAAAGGCGTATAAGTACTGAAAAGTTCTTTGAAATCTTAAAAAAAATACAAAATTTCAGATGTTTAGGTGATACTATTTTTTTTACATCAGCATCTGGGATGAAATTAAAAAGCCAAAAAAATCATAAAAAAATGCGCAGCATAAAATAATTAATCCGCCGGACCTAGGGTTAAAAAACAAACTTTGGTTTTCGAAGAACTATTTATCACCCTGAATATGCTATTTTTCAGGGCGGAGTAATTAAGGAGTACTCGCTATGATAAAAATTGATGAAATTCTTCAAAGGGCATCCGACCGAATGGGCATTGATAAAGTCGAACTGCAAATTTTTTTTGACCATGGTGAGCAGCATACCTATGGCGCCGAAGAATGGCTGTTCCATGAATCCACCCCACGTAAGTGGGGCGGTATCATTCTGGATGGGGAAGTGGAGATCGTGCGCGGCCTGCACGGCTCCACGAAACATTACGCCGTATTGGGCCCCGGCGAAATGATCAGCGAAGACGCTTTTTTAGGTGATGTGCCCCACACCAGCGGTGCTTTAACGCGCCTGGGTGCGACGGTCTGGCAGATATCGACGGCTCAGATTGGTGCCTTTCGCGCTGAGAAACCGGACCTGTTTTATCGCATTGTGGCCCGCGTGGCGGCCGGCATCAGTGAACGGCTCAGAGTCGTGTCCCAAAGTATGGCCCACGTTGAAAGTCCGGTGCACCTAAAAGGCGCCGTGCGCCTTGAACACGATTCGCTTGGCGAGCGGGAAATCCCTGAACGGGCCTATTACGGCGTGCAGACCCTGCGGGCCATGGAGAATTTCCCCATTTCCGGTATTTATGTCAAGAATTTCGAGCACATGATCGAGGGGCTGGCATTTGTGAAAAAGGCCGCCGCATTGGCAAATCATGAGCTGGGTGTGCTGGAGGAAGAAAAAATGAAGGCCATCTGTGCCGCCTGTGATGAGCTGCTGGCCGGCAAACTGCATGAACATTTTACGGTGGACATGTTTCAGGGCGGGGCGGGAACCTCCACCAACATGAACGCCAACGAGGTGATCGCCAACCGGGGGTTGGAAATCATGGGACACAAAAAAGGAGAATACGAATTTTTGCATCCCAACGACCATGTTAATTACTCCCAATCCACCAATGATGCTTACCCCACAGCCATTAAACTGGCGGTCCTGCTGTCACTGAAAGATCTGCTAACCGCCATGAATGAACTCGAGGAGGCCCTGGAAGCCAAGGCGCAAGAGTTTGCCGATGTATTGAAGATGGGGCGCACCGAAAACCAGGATGCGGTGCCCATGACCCTGGGCCAGGAATTTTCCGCCTATGCCGTCATGATCGAAAGTGCCGCGGCAGCCTTAAAGCGGGCCGAAGACGAATTCCACGACATCAACATGGGAGCCACCGCCATCGGCACCGGCATCAATAGTCCGCCGGGCTATGCCGAACTTGTTACGCAAAAACTGTCCGAGGTCAGCGGCTTTGCGCTGCGCCGGGCCCGCAACCTGGTGGAAGCTACTCAGAATGCCGGTTCGTTTGTCCAGATGTCTGCTACTATGAAACGGGCGGCGGTACAGATATCAAAAATCTGCAACGATCTGCGCTGGTTGTCGTCCGGGCCACGCTGCGGCTTAAACGAGATCGACCTGCCGCCTATGCAGCCGGGCTCTTCCATCATGCCCGGCAAGGTCAACCCGGTGATTCCCGAGCTGGTCAACCAGGTTTGCTACCAGATCATCGGCTATGATGCCGTGGTTTCCATGGCAGCTGAGGCCAGTGAGCTGGAGCTGTGCATGGCCGAACCCATCATTGCCTATGATTTACTGCACGGAATGCTGATTCTTAAAAATGCCTGCATTACCCTTGCCGGCCGGTGCATTGTCGGCATTGAGGCCAACCGGGATGTCTGCCGTCAATATGTTGAAAACAGCATCGGTTTGATCACCGCTCTTGTTCCGGTAATCGGGTATGAAAAATCGGCGGCGATTGCCAAGGAAGCCCTGAAAACCGGTGGAAGTGTTTACACCCTGGTGCAGGAAAAGGGTTTGATGACCAAGGAAAAGCTGGACGGTATGCTGAGGCCGGAAAATATGACGGACCCCAGGGAGATACCCAAATAATTCTTAATTGAAAAAAGACTCAATTAAGAATTATGTTAATAGCTATTCGTTATTAGTTACCGGCAAAAAGACCTATTCGGATAGGTTGGCTTTAGGCGCTCAACCAGGTTTATAAAAATTGATAATATACAAATCCATGAAATAAACCAAGGGAGGGAACCCATGAACTGGTATCTGTTTATTCTCGGGTCATCTGTTGGTAAAAAGTTGCTAATGGCCGTCACCGGTCTTGGTCTGATCGGTTTTCTGGCGGTGCACCTGCTTGGCAATGTTATGGCCTTTGCCGGGGCTGATGCGTTCAATGGATATGCGGCCAAACTGCATTCGCTGCAGCCGTATCTGACCGTTTTTAATATCGGGTTGGCGACGCTGGGATTGGTTCACATTGTCGTCGGCGCTATTCTCTTTTTCGAGAACCTAAGGGCGCGACCGACGAGATACAAAATATATCAGAATCCCGGCGGGCGGACGATCGGGTCCTATACCATGCCATATACAGGTGTGTTGATCCTTTTATTTGTCATCTTCCATCTGTTTAAATTTACATTTGTCGACAAGACTGTGACGCCTATTTACCAGCAGATGTCGGCGACCTTTGCCAACCCTCTTTGGGTGCTAATGTATGTGGTGGCGATGGTTATTGTAGCCCTGCACATCAGTCATGGCTTCTGGAGCCTGTTTCAGACTTGCGGCGTCAATCACCCCCGCTACATGCCGCTGATCA
>JAFDDW010000337.1 GCA_019310665.1 Deltaproteobacteria bacterium | reverse complement strand
CGTCGGTTTTTTCTTAAGATCCTGAAACTATTGTTTTTTGATTGTGGGAGCGGCTTTTAGCCGCGATCGATAGTGCGAAAACCATCTTGATCGCAGCTAAAAGCCGCTCCCACATTTTTTTTATTTTTAATCTGCTATTTTTTCATTTGTATTTTCGTTTGCAACTCTCCACTTTTCAACTTCCGCATTCCGCATTCCCACTTCCGAATTCAAAACTCTGTCCTCTTTTTCTATTTCCGCATTCCGCATTTCCACTTCCGAATTCTGTCTTCTGTCCTCACCGGGCCTCGATGCGCAGATCTTTTTTATTGTAACCGAATTCCTCTAAAAGCTTTTCTGCCGTTTTGACAACCCTGTCGGGAGTCATTTTAGTTTCGACAAAGATATCGGTTTTTTTTATTTTTTCCGGTATTTGCAACTGATCCGAGTTGCGTGAAAAGCATGTTTTCTGATCATCGGATATCCACAGAACCTTTTCGAAATCTTTGGCATAGGTGGCGACAAAATAGTCACAGAGCGTTGAGAGCACTTCATCCCAGGCGCGAACAGGATATTTGTGGCCATTAAAACGAAAAGACTGAATCGACACATCCGCAAAAGACTGACTAATTTTCACCGGTTCCTTTTTGGGGGAAGCCTGCGATGTTGCAGAAGACAGTTCGTCATCCAGATCCAGTATATCAGTTGCCATGGTGGCAGAGGGCGGTGCCGCTCCGGTGCTGGCAACTCTTTTTATCAGCCATTTGTCCATATGTTTATCGAGAAATTTTTGAATTGATTTGGCATCTACCTTATACCTGGAAAGCTTTTCGGTTTGATCACTCAGCAATTCGACAAATATCTTATTGGGTTGGGAAATGAGTTGGTTCCAGGCTTCCGGCAAAAAATTTGCGGCTAATTTTTGCCGCTTCCTTTGAAAAAGGGATTTGGCCACTTTCACAGACTGGCCTTTAGCGACTTTGGTTTTGGTTAGCAAATCCATTAGATTGGGGACGAAGGTATCCGGTTTTTGTTTTATTAAATCAATGGAATAAAACCATTTCCGTTGCCAGCTGCCGTTGGTTGAAATCAGATAAAACCACCAGATGATGCCGTTGGTCAGTACCGCCAGATTGACACCCTCGCGTGAGGCAAGATTAACTAAAGATTTCTGATGATTATCGAGTTTTGAATGAACTCTTTTAACTTCGATAAAAACCTTGTTGGTATTCTTGATTCGCAGGGCATAGGACACATTGGAGGAATTGACCGAATAATCCGGGTAAACTTCTTCCACATTAAAGATATCCCATTCCAAAAATGACAGCAGCCGCAAAACAACAGCCTGTTTCGTGGATGCTTCATCAAATGTCGATAATTTCTTATTGGATTTCAGGTCATTTATAAGTGATACAATCTTTTTTTCCATTATTGCCTCCGGCACTTCGGCTCAGTAATTGACATGAAAATGGTAAAAGTCACACAACCCACTGTGAAAAAATAGAATTATATAATTTTATCGGCGGGTGAGGGGAAAACTTGAGAGAATTTCATCGGATGGGAGATTTTTTCCGGGCAGAATCTGAAATTTGATACTTTTACAAAATCAATATAATATTAAACGATATAGCGCTCATGAAAACGCCCGGATGTCAGTGTCCCCAAAAGGGCATGAAGTTGTTATTTCAAATGCTCCTCCGTGTACAAGGATAGCTCGATCATCCGTTCAAGAAGTTCGTCCGTCTGCAGCCCTGGGAAATTGTGACGAACGAGCTCTTTACAAAACAGGCGGCAAATATAGCGGAGCTTGCGGCTTTTCTGTTTGCCGGCATAGACAAAGTCCCTGTGCCCGTTATTAATAATGATCACATTTTTTTCCATATCGAATCGTGAACGCCACATTTCCCCGGGCGCCCGGCGATAGGTATACCCGGGAAGCCCTTTATTCGATTTTCCGGTTTTGGATGATTGATCCATGAGAGAGTCGGTGACGGTTATCAAGGCCTCATCCCTGCAGGTCTTATCCCCCTGCCGAACAACCACCTCCAAGGTTGTCAGGCACGGTTCCGGAGGTGCTATGAAAACGATCGATTCACGGTGATTCTCATCGAGATGGCCTTCTCCATCTGTTATATTCCATTGATATTCCAGGTTTTCCAAAACGACTCTGCGGGAGCGGTCCCTACAGACACCACGATATTTCTTGCGCTTGTCAACCGAAACGACACTCGATTTTGGAGAAATCAGCACACTGAACAAAGGGCCGGCATATTCAAAAAACTGTTTTGGCCCGGTATCATTGTCATCCAATTCCGGCATATCTTCAGAATTCCCACTTTCACGGTCGATTTCTTCACGGGAACCTCCACCTATGGATCCGCTGGAAAAAAGATTCCCCGATTTTTTTTGAAGTTTTTCGCCATAAATATCAAACCAGTCATATTCCTCTTGCGGAAGCCGCAAAAACGCTTCTTTAAGAGCGCGCTGGACCCTACGCAGTACCTGGCGGCTGGACCGCTCCTCTTCAGCCTTGCGCTGTTCTTCGATGATTTGTTGAAGGTGTTTTTCAACCGGAACCAATGCCCGGCATAAAGCGTCAAAATGATCATCGCGAATAATGCCGTGGCGCGTTCCCGGAGTGAGAGACAAAAACGGCGCATCCACAATGCCCTGGAGATACCCCGCAGTCCATGGCTCTTTATCAAAGTGGTCTATTTCAGAGATCAACGGCAGGACGCGCGTGCCTCGTCGATACAAGCTAACCCGGTTTACGGAACCCGGATCGTTGAGATAAATTTCCAGATAAATATCACCCTGTGCCGTTTCGGCCGGTTTCAGATTATGGAGCAGTCGTCCGGTGAATTGCCGTGGGACCACAATAAACTCTTTGCGGCCGGTTCGATCAATAACTTTAACCGTTACATCCGTCGCTTTGATCCGGTCCCTGAGTTCTGATGCGAGATAGCGCTGAATCTTTTCGCCCGTCAAAGACCGCAAACCCGGCAGCAGGGGATAGATCATCAGGTCGGTCCCCTCAAAGGGAAGCAATATCCGTTTCTCCGAGACCGCAAAATTCGGTGAATCCTTGGCCATGGTCATTTGGTATGACTTTCTATCAGCGCCGCAACAGGTCATGCTGAGGTTCTGGCCGACCGTCCAGAAACTAAGAAGACCAATACCGAATTCTCCCTGAATCCCCTTGTCACCCTGTGACCTGAACTGTCTCTTGATAGAATCACAGATATGTGTCGCCACGCGACGAAAATCCGGTAAACCCTGTTCATCTCTTGGAATGCCCTCGCCATCATCGCTGATCTTGAGGTAGAACTCTCCCTTTTTTTTACCCCTCACGATGACGATTTGTTTGGCCCGTGCATCAATGCTGTTTTCCACAAACTCGGCAACTGCCTTTAAGGGATTGGCTTGAGAATGGGCGATGATGCTGATGGCGTTCCAGTGATCGGCAATACGCAACTTTCCGGCACGCATTCCTTTTTTTATTTTTTTAGGTACGGATTTGGGCACTGTTGACCCCCATGAATCTGCTTTAAATCATTTCACGCTGGGGCGGACCATTTTACCATGATGTAATTTCTTTCTTTAGATCTTCAATTGATACGACCTTGGCCCGCTGTAAAGCTTCGCTGCTCTTTCGAATTATAGCGTATCTTACAAGAAATGGAAGAAGCGGTCAAGAAGTGGCATATTTGTCTAAATTTTTTACTGAGCAAGAGTTAACCACGCTGGCTGACTCAACCGATCGATAGGCCGAATCTGCCGGTTTGGACCAAGTATTGCTTGATCGCATTAAAACCCTAGATAAGGGGGACAAATTTTTGTAAACCTTTTTGTGGCCAGGATCGTCTAAGAAATAAACCCGACATGAATTGGGGGCCTGTAACGTGACCGACCAAAGTTTAAATCTGGCGAAACTAGTTACACTATTGGGTGTG
>JAFDDW010000336.1 GCA_019310665.1 Deltaproteobacteria bacterium | reverse complement strand
CACTGAGAGAATAGGAAAGTACTATATGTTAAAACCCGGCAAAACATATGAGGATGTTTACAACGCGTTTCGATGGCAGATCCCGGAATTTTACAACATCGGGGTCGATATCTGTGACAAGTGGGCCGATCAGGGCAACCGCCTGGCGCTGATTTATGAGGATGAAAACGGACGTATTGATCGGTATACCTTCCGGGACTTAAAAAATCTTTCCAACAAACTGGCCAACGGACTCCAGGCCGCCAATATGGGTATCGGATCGGGGATCGACTGGGGATTCTTTTGCCCCAATGCCCCGAAACCGCCCTCAGTCACATTGCGGCATATAAAGTCGGTGCAGTGGCCATACCGCTTTTTACCCTTTTCGGCACCGATGCCCTGGAATATCGCCTGTCCAACAGTGAGGCCCGGGCCATTGTCACTGATGCGGCCAATTTGCCCAAGATTATGGAGATATGGCAGAAACTGCCAAATCTGAAAACCGTTCTGGTGACTGGCGGCAAGAAATATGAGAACGTTCAGAATTTTTGGAACTTGATTGAAAAAGGATCTCCTGACTTTCAGCCGGTCTATACCAGGGCCGATGATCCGGCCCTGATTATTTATACATCCGGCACCACCGGACCTCCCAAAGGTGCATTGCATGCCCACCGTACGCTGCTGGGACATCTGCCGGGCGTCGAGTTTCCGCACAATTTTTTTCCGCAGGAAGATGATCTGTTCTGGACCCCGGCAGACTGGGCCTGGATCGGGGGCCTGATCGACGTGCTCTTTCCCAGCTGGCACCACGGCATACCGGTTCTGGCGCACCGAGCCAGAAAATTCGATCCTGAAGAAGCCTTTCATCTGATTGCCAAACACAAAATACGCAATGCCTTTATGCCGCCCACGGCCTTAAAACTGATGCGCCAGGTGCCGGATCCTAAAAGCCGTCACAGCTACAATATGCGCAGCATCGGCAGCGGCGGTGAAACCCTGGGCCAAGAACTGCTCGACTGGGGCAGGGATGTCATGGGTCTGACCATCAACGAGTTTTACGGTCAAACCGAGTGCAATCTGATTGTGGGCTGTTGTGCGGACGTCATGGAAATCCGGCCCGGTTCCATGGGGCGAGCCATTCCGGGACATGTGGTTGATGTGATCGATGAGCAGGGGAATCCGGTGAAAGCAGGAACCGTGGGGGAAATTGCCGTCAAACGTCCCGACCCGGTCATGTTCCTGGAGTACTGGCGCAACCTGGACGCCACCCGCAAAAAATTTATCGGCGATTGGCTCTTAACCGGGGATCTGGCCCAAAAAGATGCCGACGGGTATTTCTGGTTCAACGGCCGCAAGGACGACGTGATTACCAGCGCGGGTTACCGCATCGGGCCGGCTGAAATCGAAGACTGCCTGATGAAACACCCGGCCGTGGCCATGGTGGCCGTGGTCGGCAGCCCGGACGCGGTGCGAACCGAAATCGTAAAGGCCTTTATCGTGCCCAAACCGGAGGTGACCCCGGGGCCGGAAGTTGCAGAAGATATCAAGACCTTTGTAAAGACCCGGCTGGCGGCCCACGAATACCCCCGCGAAATCGAATTCGTCAACGAGCTACCCATGACCGCCACCGGCAAAATTATGCGTAAGGATTTGAAAAAGCTTGAGGTAGAACGAAAAACAAAAATAGATAGGATTCCATAATTTTAGGCATTTTAGTCCGCCTCAGGCGGATTAGGCGTTTTACACTTTTTTTTCTTGTTTAAGCTGCTTGCCGACGTTCCAGCAGCCGGCTATTGCCTCACCCACCGACCAGTACTTGACGCTGCTCATATCAAACAGATCGGACTTGTCTGTTTTTTTGCCGCTGACCAGACCGGCATAATCTGTTTCGACCACCAGATTCTCAGAAGGGATGTTTACGCTGAAAGCTTTGTTTTTCCGGATGCCCGGATTGGTATAATGAGGTTTTGGCAGCCGCATGAAGTACAGTTGTGTGCGCATACAACTGTTAAATAAAAAAAATATTTTTTACGGTCTTTCTTCCAATTTCTGGCCGGCTTCATCAATCAGTCGGGTTAGTTTTTCGCCTTCTTTCATTCCCAGTATCCTACTGTATCTGTGATAAAGGCTCTTCCAGGCCGCATCGATTGGTTTTTTTAAATCTTTACCCTTATCGGTGGAATAGATTTTAGAGGCTTTGCCCTCGCTTTTACGAATCAAATATCCTTTATAAACCAGTGTATCGATAAAACGGGTCACGGTTGATGGAGCCAGGTGCAAATGCTCACACAACTCTTTCTGCCCGATACCGGGGTTGTCATTCACCGTCATCATCAGGAAGGCATGTGATGGCGAAAGTCCCGTTATGTTGAACTCCTCTTCCGCCATTCGAGTGATTACCCTGGAGAGGGAGTTGGCAGTAAAATACAAGCAGTGGTGGAATAATGACTTTTCCTTGTGCATTTAAAACTCCCTAATTACTCCGCCCTGAAAAATAGTATATTCAGGGTGATAAATAGTTCTTCGAAAATCAAAGTTTGTTTTTTAACCATAGGTCTGGCGGATTAATTACTTAATGCTGCGCATTTAATTTTTATGTTTTTCTCTTTTTAATTCAGTATTCATCAGCCTTTGTGCGATTCAGTTTCAACAATGATTAATTAATCCGCCAGGATCAGCGTCAACATAGCCTAATAAGATTTCAAAGTACAAAAATAGTTTACTTACTCCTGATATCGCTATTTTTCAGGGCGGAGTAATTAGTTGTACATACAAATATGATATTAGATTAGATAAAGTCAAGTTTTTTTATTGATATTCCAGCTCTGGTGAGTCGATGGCAGTATGAGGATAATATTGCTTGACAGGTAAAGTTATCTAGATATAATTATTTGTATATGAAAATTATCAAAAACCGCCTATTGAATATTGAATTACCCCCGAAACGTTCTGCATTTCTTTGGGGCCCCCGGAAAACCGGTAAAACCTTTTGGGTCAAAAGGCGATTCGCCGATTGTGAATTAATTGATTTGCTGAAAACCGAGGTCTTCGCAGACTATGCATCCAAACCATCACTTCTGCGCGAGCGTTATCAGGATCATCAAGAACGTATTGTTATTGATGAAATCCAAATGGTTCCGGATTTGCTCAATGAAATCCACTGGCTGATTGAAAATTCGGATGCCTCATTTTTTATGACCGGCTCGAGTGCCCGAAAGCTGCGACGAAAACATGCCAATTTGCTTGCCGGCAGAGCCTGGCGCTATACAATGGCACCACTCACTTTTTTGGAAACCCAAGGTTTTGACATAGAACAGGTAATGATCTCCGGTCTTTTACCACCGCATTTCCTATCACCGGACCCCATCCAGGACCTCAGGGCCTATGTTGCCGATTATTTAAAAGAAGAAATCGTGGCGGAGGCTGTAATCCAAAACATCCCATCGTTTGCCGAATTTCTTCGAGTAGCCGCTCTGACTTCCGGAGAGCTGTTAAACTATACCAATGTGGGCCGCGAAACCGGTGTGAGCGCCAAAGTGGTAAGAAACTATTTCCAAATACTGGAAGACACCTTTTTAGGGCATAGAATCCAGCCCTGGCGAAAAGCAAAAAAAAGGCGTTTAATCGAGACTGAAAAATTTTATCTTTTTGATATCGGACTTGCTAACTATCTGGCGCGTCGAACACCTAAAATTGGAACGCCGGAATTTGGGCATTCGTTCGAACATTATATTCTAATGGAACTTAAAGCTTATCAAGCCTACTGCAATCCGGAGCTTGACATCCGATACTGGCGCACCAGCACAGGATTTGAGGTAGATTTTATATTGGGTGACATGAATGTTGCGATTGAGGTCAAAGGATCACAAAGGGTGCATATTGGACATACCAGGGGTCTAAAAGCGTTGTTGGAAGAACACCGTGTTAAAAAGGCAATCCTCGTTTCTTTGGATAAGCAGCCAAGAAAAGTTGATCCCAATATAGAAGTACTTCCATGGCACGTTTTCCTTGAGACCTTATGGGCAGGAGAACTAATTGATTGAATATTTTCGATTGCATATTCTACGTCTCGGGATTTCTACAACTTGTTGAAATTGTGATGCTTTTTACATATTTCAATAGTCAGCAACGTTTCCCCCATGTCATGGCCGAAAAGGCAGGCATCGGCAAAACGGCTATGCGATAACCGGGTTGCGGACGTTCAGGCCCGGAAAGCGCGTG
>JAFDDW010000335.1 GCA_019310665.1 Deltaproteobacteria bacterium | reverse complement strand
ACATCAATAAGGCCGATCGAATATTGGGACGCAGATTCCAGAAATTGCGGGAATTTGGTCGGTTCTCCTGCGACCAGAAGATTGTCCGGCTTAAGATCGCGGATAGCCACCTTTCTGAGATTTAAAAATATTCAGGAAAAATGCTACAACGACTTCCCGGCCGACGTATTTTTCTTCAACTTCCAGATCTTTGGCTGCAGTGTCAGCTGACCCCTTGATTTTTTGGGTTCGCACGATGTGCCTTGAAAGGAAAAAAAAACCGATGCACAAGAACGCCCCAATGCTTGCGGTGCCAACCGTTTTGATCCAGTAGGTGAAATTTATTTCTTCCAGGTTTGTCTTTGAAAAGAATCCCGATGAGTTTCTTTTTCCCTTAACCAGATGATATCTAACTTTTATATTTTCTACATTTTCTCCTATTACGAAATCGATTCGGTCGTTATTCTTGTAGAAGACTTTGTCCCCCACTTGCCAGGTTTCATCGGCAGAGATCGCGGTCCCGTCTTTTAAGACAATGATATTTTTTTTGATCATGTCATTAAAGAACAGGTATCCAACGATAAGAAAAAGGAGAATCAGCAGGGATACAAAATATTTTTTCTTCATTTTGATCGCGCCTTTTTATCCAAACCCTTAACGGTAGCCAAATTTTCTGAGTATTCAATATTTTCAACGCCTTCCATATTCGCACCCGTAAAATCGGTTTTATGCAAATTTGATCCTCCCAGATCGGTTCCCCGCATGTCGGCGTCTTTAAAATTTGCTTTGCTCAAATCGGCATTCCGGAAAAAGACGTCTCTCAAATTTACCGATCGCAAATTGGCTTTATGTAAAGACGCATTGGTTAAATCAGCGCTGAAAAGGATAGTCTTTGTTAAATTGACCCCGTTGAGGTTAACACCGCTCAAATCGGCATTGTTAAAATCGACATTCTGCAATTTTGCCCCTTGAAAGTCGATGCCGCGCAGGTCGGCATTTAACACCTCAGCACCAGAGAGATCCACCTTGCATAAATATGCATTGGTAAGCTTAGCGCCTTTTAAATTTGCATTTTTAAGTTTGGCCTTGGTTAGAATCAGCGGCCGTAAGATCGGCGTACATGAGATTAGCGCCAATCAAATTGGCACCTCTTAAGTCTATATTTCTAAGATCAGAGTGGCTTAAATTTGCATTTTCAAGCTTGATGTTACGCCACAGGGCACCGCTTAACACCAGGTAGCTTAAATCAGCATTACTCAAATCAGCCCCGCTAAAATTGACGTTTTTCAGTTCAATGCCAGCGAAATTGACCTTGTTCAATTGAGCTTTTGTAAATAGAGCCTGGCTGAGATCGGCATTGGAAAGATCCGCATTTGTCAGGTTGGCCTTTTTCAGGTTGGTATTTGTCAACAATGCACCCCTGAAGCTGCAATTGCTCAAATCTTTTCTTGACAGGTTTAAGTTGCTGAGATTTTTGCCGTTAAAATTGCGGCTGGTGCTTAATATCAGTTTAACCTGATTCATTTCGAGTGGCTTACTGGAAACATTATATGAAATTTTGGACCTGCCCAGAACTTTTTGCTTCACTTCGATTTCCACAGACAGGTCATCAGTCGCATCATTGCTATCTGTCACAAAAAGAGTGATAGTGTGGTAACCGGCAGATAGGTCATCCCTTGAGAAAGACTCACCTGTGCCGATCTCCCCATCGATGTCGGACACCCAAACCAGCATATCACCGGTTAAATATCCGTTTTCTTCATCCATGCCCAATCCCTCAAAGACAATCGGAGCACCGATGTCGAATTCGGAGTGAGAAACCGGGAGGTTTATATGTCCCAATGGTGCTTGATTGGTTTCCCATTCCATTAGCTCACATCCGATAATCAGGTTTGTAAGTAACAGTAAGAGTAATAAACCATAAAATGGACTTCTTTTCTTTCCGTGCCGCTTCACTTTCTATCCCTTTATTCCTGAAATTTCAAAAGATACAAAATCTGGTCGTGTCCAATATATCGTCAAATATGTTCAAAATCTTTAACATTTTTTGTTTTGAATCAATTTTGCCTGGCTGAAAATAAAGGGCGGAAAAAATAAATTGCCATACGATGAATCTATTCTTATTTTATATCTTAATTTCCAGCGCAGTCTTGGATTCAGATATAGAAGGAGGAAATCAGCAAACAATGGAATTTGCGGCTAAAATTACCGGTACAGGTTCAGCTTTTCCAGAAAGACGGATGACCAATGACGATATTGCCAGGGAATTGACAAAATTCGGTCTGGAAACCAACGATCAATGGATCCGGGAGAGAACCGGCATTGTCGAAAGAAGAATCTCAAATGTTGAAAATGAGGCCGAGCTCAATTCTTCTCTGGGTGCCCAGGCTGCTCAAAGGGCCCTGGAAATGGCCGGGAAAACTCCGGAAGATATTGATCAGATCATTTATGCCACCTGTTCTCCGGACACAGCGCTGCCGTCCACTGCCTGCTGGCTGCAACAAAAGATTGGTGCCCGACGGGCCTGGGGCATGGACATCAATGCGGTCTGCTCGGGATTTGTTTTCGGGGTTGTCACCGCCGAGCAGTTTATCCGTTCCGGCTATTCAAAAACTGTTCTGGTTGTGGGGGCGGAAGTTTTAAGTCATTTCATCAACTGGCAGGATCGAACCGTTTGTATCTTATTTGGCGACGGGGCCGGCGCGGCCGTGGTTGAGAAGGCCCCCGCCAGGTTAAGTCGGCGTATTCTTTCCAGCTATCTGTCTTGCGACGGAACCTTGAGCAAATTACTTTACGTACCGGCCGGGGGTTCTGCCATGGAGGTCACTCCCGACGTCTATGCACAGAACCTGCACAAGTTTCGCATGAACGGACGTGAGCTTTTCAAAGTGGCGGTGCGGACGCTGACGGAATGTGCCCTGCGCACCCTGGAGCAGGCCCGTGTGCCGGCCGTCAAACTCGACTGGTTTGTTCCCCATCAGGCCAATTTGCGCATTATCGAGGCGGTGGCCAACCGCGTTGGAATTTCGATGGAGCAAGTGATCATCAACCTGGATCGTTACGGCAACACCTCGGCGGCAACCATTCCCACGGCCCTGGATGAAGCCATCCGGGACGGCCGTATTCAGGAAGGACAAACGGTTCTAACAGACGCCTTCGGGGCCGGGTTGACCGCCGGAGCGATGGTGTTTCGCTGGTAACTTTAAGGCGCGCTGCAATATTGATCTTTACTTTGCCTTATCCCCCAGCAGGTGCCTTGTGGTTGCCGCCATCATATCCTGCCAGACATTTTCACCGGTGGAAGCAGCATCAATAATATGATGATGAAATGTTCCCGTCCCCATCTCTTTTTCTTTTTGAACGATGTAAAATTTCCATTGATCCAGATTGTGTTCTTCCACCAGTTTCTTTAAACCCCACAACGGTATGAATTCATCCTGTTCATCGATAAAAATCAGGGTGGGTACGTTTAATTTTGTGCCGGCATTGTCTTCGAAATGGTACAGGGTTTCGAATAAGGCATTGTAAGCGGCGATTGGCGTGCCCTTCTTGTTGGCGAGGTAGGCGTCATCTGCCAGGCTTGGAATGACCAGGCTCGGAAACGGCGATAACGCGCGTTCCAAATAAATGGTAGCGCGCAAAGATAGTGCCGGCGCAAATAACACGATTTTATCAAATTGGACATCCGAGTGGGAAGCCAGCAGGTCAAGTCCGATCAGGCCGCCTACGGAGAAGGCGGTAAGAAACACCGGAATATTTTGCTGTTGGGCTCTTTTTTGGACCTGCAGGTAGGCGAGATAAGCTTCATTTATCCATAACGGGAAAGATACATTTTTAAAGGATTCCAGTCTCGCCGAGTCGCTGTCGACATCATCGCCGAGTCGCTGTCGACATCATCATGGTGTGCGTAGTTATCTCCGTGCCCACGAAGTGACACGCCCAGAACGTCAATTCCGGACCTTGTCAGATCATTTATAATAGGCCCCATTCTGTCAGGGCGTAAATTGAGGCCATGGATGACCAGGGCTACTCCGTTCAATTCTCCGGGTTTCACACTTTTGTACCAACCTATCGAAGGGTTATCAGGAAAATCTTCCGTAAAATTATCACTGACAGGCCGCGAAACAGCCGATGAGACCGGTGGTTTTGAAACCCTGGTATCGTCAACCGGACGCAAGCCGCCAAGGGTGTCGCTCAGGGCTAGAAAAACCCCTAAAAGGGTCAGGCCGGCTACGCAAAGTGCAATTGTTCTCGGTCTTGTCATTTTCACCGGCCGGTACTTGTTGGTTAAGGGGATTTTCAGTCAAATAGTCAATGGTTAGAATTCGCTATACTTATCAACCAATCAACCAATCAACTAATCAACTAATTTGACGATCATTTTACCAATATTTTCACCTTTGAAAAGTCCAATGAAGGCCTCCGGCGCATTTTCTATACCATCTATAATGGTTTCTTTCCATTTAATTTTGCCCTCTGCAATCCATTTTCCCATATCGGCAACGAAAGG
>JAFDDW010000334.1 GCA_019310665.1 Deltaproteobacteria bacterium | reverse complement strand
ATGATGAATGACGTAAGCCGCTTTGCCTACCATACATATAATAATATTAAATTGATAAAATCCTTAATTCGACATTCGACATTCGACATTCGACAATCGTCATTCCAATAGGTCCACCCACTGCCATCGAAGATTTCCGTTTCTATCCGTGTAGGTCAGGTTTCCTTCCGCCAGGGCTTGGCCGAGAGTGCTATAAAGCATTTCAGGAGTCGCATCAGAGGAACGGCTGATTCTAGCGGCCAGTTTTTTAAGGCGGTCTTCGGTGCTTACCGGACCGCCGTCATGGGACCAGGAGCCCCTTCGCTCGACCTCATTTTTCATCATCAGATCATAAATCAGGACGATGCGCTCAAGGTTGATTACCTGCAGCGCTTCTTCATCCGAGGCCTCGTTTTTCTGCATGCGCTGTTTAATATCCGCCAGCAACTGATTGTATTCATCTTCCCACTCGATCACAATCTCGTCCAGCATCCGGCGGTTGACCTCAGGCGTCTCCACAATGGCTCTGTTGGCATGGTATCGAGACCAGTCATCGGTTAATATTTTAATGCCGTATTTATCGCTTTGTTCACGAACTTCAGTACCGGGGAAGGGTGCCAGCAGATGAAACCCGAATGCCAGGCCCAGGCTTTTCATCTTTTCCCCGAAATCCATTGTTTCTTTAATGGTTTGAGGGGTCTCCCCCGGAAGCCCCAGAATAAAGGATGCATAGGGTGTAACTCCGGCCCTTTTGCACATGCCGACGGCCGCCTCAACCTGTTCCAGCGTAATTCCCTTTTTAATGGTTTTTAAAATTTGGGGATTGGCGGATTCAATACCAAAGCTTACGGCATGGCAACCGGCGGCTTTCATCCGGGTCAGCATGTCATCAGAAACCGTGTCGACCCTCGCAAAAGATGTCCAGGTGAGCTTTAAATCCCTTTTGATGATCTCATCACAGACGGCCAGGCAGTGGTCTTTATTGGCCGTAAAAAGATCGTCGGCAATGTTGATCTGATGGAAATTCAAGGTGCTCAGATATGCCAGTTCATCAACAATTTTTTTGGGGTTGCGATATCGAACCCTGGCTCCCACCATTTTTCGGCCGACACAAAAAATGCATTTAAACGGGCACCCCCGGCTGGTGGTCATACTGATCGGCATTTTCAACGCCCGGTAGCGGCCCAGCGGCAGCAGGCTGCGATCGGGCAGCGGCAGTTCATCCAGGTTTTCAATACGTTCTCTCTTATCGCTATAAATGATGTCGGTTCCGCGGCGATAGATAATTCCGTTGATGTTATTAAGTGCCTGACCGCTATTTGCCGCCCGGCATAGTTCAACAACGGTATGCTCACCTTCGCCGATGACAATCACATCCAGCTCAGGATAGTCTTTTAAAGTCTCCCGTCCGCAAAAAGACACATGGGGACCCCCCATAACGGTTAGAATATCCGAATCGATTTCTTTGATGTCCTTGATGACGCCAATGGCACTGTCAAAGGTCATGGTGACGGCGGTGAAGCCTGCCATTTGTGGTTTGAAGGCTTCCAAGAGGGTTTGCAGCATGGACCGGCTGTACGGGAAAACAACCAGATCAAGGATTTTGACCTCGACGCCGGACTCGGTCAGGGCCGCAGCCAGATAGGCCAGACCCAGAGGAGGGGAAGGAGTTTCTGAAATTGGATAAAAGGGATTTATCAGTAAGACACGCATAATTTTGTAGAGAGGCCACTTATTTGCAAAACATTAAATCACAAATCACAAATACCAAATATCAAACAAATTCCAATGACCAAAATTCAAAATTCCAAACCTGTGCTGGAGAAATCAAAATGACGAAAGACCTAATGTTTTGGTCATTGAATATTGGAATTTGTGATTTATTTGTTATTTGGTGCTTGTGGTTTGTGATTTTAAAAAAAAATGGGGTCCGTAATAACCACCGGGCCCCATTGGTCGATGTATCAGATCATTTTAAAACAATCCACTCACCTTACCCGTCTCCACATCCACATCCACCCGTCTGAAGGCCGGGTTGGAGCTGGTGCCGGGCATCAGACTGATGGTGCCGGCGCAGGGGCACAGAAACTTGGCACCGGAATAAATCAGGATGTCGCGTATCGGCAGTGTCCAGCCCTTGGGCACACCCTTGAGTGTCGGGTCGTGGCTCAGGCTGAGATGGGTTTTGACCATCATGGTGGCAAAGTCGTCGTACTTGGAATCGTTCTCGAGCATCTTGGCCTTGGCTTCCGCCTCGGGTGTCCAGGATACGCCGTCAGCCCCGTAGACTTCCTTGGCGATCTTATCTACCCTATCACGCAACTTCATTTCCAGGGGATACAGGAATTTGAAGTCGTTTTCTTCATTACAGGCATCGATGACCGCATCGGCAAACTCCAGGGCACCTTCGCCGCCCAGTTCCCAGTGCTTGGACTCGGCGCAGCGGGCACCGGCAGCCTCGGCGGCCTCGCGGACAATTTTACATTCCGCATCCGTGTCGGTGTAGAACCGGTTGATGCAGACCACCGGGTTGATGCCGGCCTTGCGAATGGTGTTGATGTGATGCACCATGTTTACGCAGCCCTTTTCAACCATTTCCACGTTCTCTTTGGTGTACTCGTCCGCCATAGCGATACCCGGTGTCACCTTCGGTCCGCCGCCGTGGCTCTTGAGCGCTCGGATGGTGGTGGTCAGCACTGATACGTGGGGTTTCAGGCCGCTGAAGCGTGATTTTACGTTCCAGAATTTTTCGAAGCCGATATCGGCGCCGAATCCGCTTTCAGTAATGTGATAGTCAAACAGTTTCAGGCCGACGCGGTCGGCAATAATTGAGGATTGGCCTACGGCGATGTTGGCAAACGGCCCGGCGTGCACCATGCAGGGATTGAATTCGGCCGTGCACATCATGGTGGGGTTGATGGTGTTGCGCATAAAAGCCGTCATGGCGTTGCCGACTTCCAGATCGCCGGTGGTAACAGGTTTACCGCTCTTGTCGAAGGCCAGGGTGATATTGTTGAGCCTTTCTTTCAGATCGGCCAGGTCCCGGATAACCGACAGAATCGCCATACACTCGGAGCCCACCGCTATACCGAATTTAGACTGCATGGTAAAGCCGTCCATGCGGCCGCCGATGCCGATAATTATATTTCGCATGGCCTGGGCACAAAAATCCATGATCCAGCCAAATTCGACCCGGGTGGGATCGATATCCATGCGCCGCATGCCGGTCAGACGGTCCAGTTGTTCATCATTATAGTTGCGCTCGTGCTGCATGCGGGCGGTTAGCGCCACCATGGCCAGGTTGTGGGAGTTCATGATGTCGTTGATATCACCGGTGAGGCCCAGGGAGAACTCGGTCATGGGGATCAGCAGTGAATTGCCGCCGCCGGCCGCCGTTCCCTTGACGTTCATGGTGGGACCGCCGGAAGGCTGTCTTAAAGCGCCGCCGACGTTGACGCCCCGCAAGCCCAGTCCTTCCATCAAACCGCAGGAAGTTGTGCTTTTGCCTTCACCCAGCGGGGTAGGAGTGATGGCGGTTACCTCGATGTACTTGCCATCGGGTTGGTCCTGGAGCCGATTGATGATTTTAAGAAAGTCGAGTTTGGCCAGCCGGCCCATGGGAAGTATTTCATCTTTTTCCAGTCCCAGTTTGTCGCGCCACTCGTCGGGAGTCGGCATGTTTTTTTCCGCTGCTTCAGAAATCTGCCAGTCCGCCATGTTTACTGCATCGTAAGGCATAGTCAAATCCTCCTTTTATGATGTGATATTAGATAAAATTACCTAGATCCCCAATGGATATTAGAAGTGGTTTCAATACCCCATCTAACCACTTCAAAACGGATCCCGATCAACCGTCTCCCTGCATCCAATATGCATCCAATAGGCTGATAGATCCGACAACATTCTGATAACATATGAAAAGTTTTTTTTTATATCATTTGACTTTCTTTTTGGCAAGAGATTTTATCATCCGCGATGCAATTGATGCGGGTGGAATCCGTAAAATGTCGAATGACGAATGTCAGGAATGACGAATGTTGAATGAAGAATGTCGAATGCAGGAATTCTGTCTATTCTTTAATAGCTGAAGCGAAGCGACATCCACAATTCGTCATTCGTCAATCGACATTCGACATTCCAGCGGTTCGTCAATCGACATTCGTCATTTGGTTGCCGTTCTGCAGCTGATGCAACCGATAGTAGAATCCTTTTTGTTTCATAAGTTCGACATGCTTTCCGGTTTCGATGATCCGGCCCC
>JAFDDW010000333.1 GCA_019310665.1 Deltaproteobacteria bacterium | reverse complement strand
CACAAAGCCGTTTTTTTATCTAACGCGCACGACTCTGGCTGACAGTGCTATTTACACATTTCACTAAACTTGTCAATTTCAAAGATCTGCCCCCTCTTTTAGAGGTCGTGGTGAAGGACAATGCCAGTGCCAACAAGCTGCAAAGGCACATCTGGGAATCCCCACTCAAGAGCTACCGGGGGCTGTCCATAAGGCTGCTTGAGGAATTTGGCAAGATTTCGAAATGATCCCCATATCCTATACAGACGGCGTCATTCTCAATACCTGAGCGGTCGGAGTGGCTTTTCATCAATAGGATTCTCCCCTTCAGGTCAATACCATATATGAATGCACGGGCGATGAACCTGCGCCATGCACTCCATGATCTTCGCTCTCTCTTTAATGTTTCCCATTCCTTGGGACTGTAGCACATCAGCCTGTCCCCGAACATAGAGATAATTACATAATCCCCGCAGATGTCCCGGAAGGGTTTGGGTATGACAAGCCTCCTGCCGTTTAACCTTAATTTGTATTTACCCTGAAACATGGCTTACTGATAGCATAATCTGGTTGGCTCTAAAAGAATATAACAGTGTTATATCTGGGATTTAACGGCTTGGAACACGATAACTTTATAAAGGTATTAGTACAAGTATATTCAAGACAAATCAAGGAGTGATTAAATGATACCGGGAAAGGTTTCAAAATGGGGGAAAGACAAGGTTGTGCGGATTCCCAACAAATATAAGGACGAACTCAAGGTAGGCGAATACGTCATGATTGAGCCTGCAAGGTTCGTCAAGGCTTCAAAGCTGAAGGAGGCGAAGTGAGATGAGCAGGAAATTGGTGAAATATTGGCAGCACCCCAGCGGTGCCTTGATGAAAACCGAGGTTCTGACCGGCAGCGATGGTAGGGTCTTCGGACACTGCAGGAGGGCGGATTTGAAATGAAAGACAAGATAGTAAAATGGCATAAAAATAGAAGTGATAGGGAAATCATGTTGCTATCATTTATGACTGGTTTGGCTATTGCTCTGATTTTGATATTAACGGGGGTTTGGAAATGAGCATCCAGGAGATTGAGGACAAAGTCAGGCTGGTCAGGATGGATAAAAAGAAAGGGGGCAGATCTTTGGAATTGACAAATTGATAACCTGTTCCTTGATTCGCTTAAACTGTTTGTTTAGTTTGCGACTTGATTTTAATTTAGCTTTCAGACGCGCCCGACTCTGGCTGACGGTGCTATTTACACATTTCATTAAACTTATCAATTTCAAAGATCTGACCCCTCTTTTACACAGGTGGGCGCCGGATGGGTATGTTTGCGGACGCGGGTTCGACTCCCGCCGCCTAAACCAGTCTTCGCCTAAGCGAAGACTGCCGCGGCGAAGACGGGCCAATCATTACACTCCTGGTTTGATTCCCAATAACGTCTTACCAATGTACTTGACTTAAAGATCCTATTTGATTTTTCATATAATGTTTACTTCAATTAAAGTTTTGGCGTGTAAAAAGGATTTCCGGGATCATCATTGGCTGCTTTTGTTTCCTCTTTCGACGGCGAGTGATTCATCGCACGGGTGATTGCCAGACGCATTGCCTCGTGATTGTGACTATAAATCAGGTCGGCATCGTCTGCTTCCCAATTCACCCACACACCGGCAATAATTACCCAGTTATTTTCGGCCTCTTGGGGAAGTATGCCTTCCTGAACACACTCATATACGGCTCTTGCAATGCCTGCCTGAGCCGGTCCCCACGTCATATTGGAGTGGGTATCCCCTCGAAGATCCGCCTTTGCGGAAAACAGTGTTGCGGGTTTTACAGGAACATTCGGTTTGTGGATGACCATAAACGGAATATATCCCATTCTCGGTGCTGCAACGCTGGATGCTACTGCAGTCCCGACCGGTCCGTCTTTGGGGCCGATAAAAACATTGATATGTGCCGCATTCGGTCCACGGCTTACGAAAGCTTCACCTATATACATGGCTTAATCCGTGGTAGATGGTTTGGATTATAATTGATTTACGGATTACTTTTCCGTTTTTGATTTCAAAAATTTGAAGAAGTGAATTATTGCCCGGCTGCCGGTTACTGAACAATAAACGGTGACGCCCCCTGCTCACCTGCCAGAATTTTTTTAAGCACTTCTTCAATTTTGACCTGGTTTGTCATGCCGGTTATTTTATCGAAGAGGTTGCCATTCTTGAAAAACATCAGAGTCGGTATGGATTTAATACCATATTTTGCAGTGGTTTCCTGACTTTCGTCGGCGTTGCATTTGGCAAACAAGATCTGATCGCCGTAACTTGCGGCAAGTTTATCAACCATAAGACCAATACTTTTGCAGGGCCCGCACCAGGGCGCCCAAAAATCAACCAGGACCGGTTTATTTGCCTGCAACACCTGTGGTTCAAAGCTGCCGTCATCAATTTCCAATAAATTTTCAGCCATTATTCTGATCTCCTTTTATCGATATAGCTTCTAATAACAATTAATCATTATTGAATTCAAGCTAATTGAACCAAAAACTCAAACAAGGTTACAAAAATTTTTTCTTGCTTATTCTCTCTTGCAATGAAAAATATAGCTATCGTGAATTCCCGCGAACGAGTAAAAGAAGCGTTGCTTGGCCGTAAACCTGACCGCATCCCCAAAGCCCTGGGGTTTTTTGACCAGTCACTTGAGGCCATTGCACCGACGGCGCCCGAGGATTACTTCGATCTGGACATCCGCTACGCTGAATTCGATCCACCGAACAACCAGGATTCTTTTCGGCGCTATCTGGACAGTCTGCCGCAAGACATCCATGTGGGCAACCAGGCTCAACTTCGCACCTACCATGAATGGCAATATCATCCGCAAAGGGGGACTGCCCGACCGCTCAGCAGTGTCCGCTCACTAAAAGAACTGGTAAGATATGTCTTTCCGGACCTTTCAAATCCGACCCGCCACGCCGGACTCTCCCAACAGGTGCAGCACTGGCATGCCCGGGGCTTGGCCGTAGCCGGTTCACCGCCTCATTTAGGAGGTGAACTGTTTGAGGCTGCCTGGCGCCTGCGCGGTTTTGAAAATTTCATGATCGATCTGGTGGACCGCGGTGAAATGGCCGACTACCTGCTCGATCAGCTGACATCGATGCTGATTGAAAACGCGCTCATTTTGGCCCGGGCCGGTGTCGACATTCTGCTGCTTGATGACGACGTGGCCATGCCGACCGGCTTGATGATCGGCCCGGCCACCTGGCGCCAGCATTTTAAAGACCGTTTGGCCAGGGTAATCAATATCGCCCGGGAGGAATCACCGGATTTATTGATCTTCTACCACTGCGACGGCGACTTCACTCAACTCATACCGGATCTGGTGGATATCGGTGTAAACGTCATCAATCCGGTACAACCGGACTGCATGGAGGGTGCCGCCATCAAGCGTGAATTCGGCGACCGGCTGGCCATGTGGGGGACCGTTGGCAGTGCGCGCCTGTGGGACTGGGGAACACCGGATCAGGTCCGGTCCGAAGTACGGCGATGCATGCAGACTTTAGGACCGCACGGCCTGCTGCTGGCACCGGCCTACGACATCGATTTTGCTCCCTTCGAAAACATCGTCGCTTTTATTGAAGCGGTCGAAGAGTTTGGGTAAGGTCATTGGCAGGCCCGGATTGCGGGTCCAACATCAAATCGGAAAGGATGGTGTCATGGAGCAGGTAAAATACAAAGTCTATGGTTATCGCTGGATCGTGCTTCTGGTTTATGCCTTTATCCAGGCGGTCATGCAGATACTCTGGATTACGTTTGCGCCCATCACCGGGGATGCGGCGGCGTTTTATCAAGTTACCGCGCTGCAGATCGGCTTTCTGGCCATGAGCTTCATGATTGTTTACCTGTTTGTCTCGTTGCCCGCCTCATGGGCCATCGATACCTTCGGTATCCGCAAAGGGGTGGGCTTCGGGGTCATTCTGACGGGCATCTTCG
>JAFDDW010000332.1 GCA_019310665.1 Deltaproteobacteria bacterium | reverse complement strand
CTGAGGCACATTCGAAACCCGAAAGATGTCTTTCCCCAGGCGGCGGCAACTGCGGCCGAGGCCATTGATAGAATAATGCGGGAACCGGTGGCGACCTTTTAAATGCATTCATTCTAACAGCTTAAATTTTAATTCAACCATACGACATTTTTTTGGGGCCTGGTTTTATCTACGTTACCCATTAACCAGAATCTTCTGAATTTTTTCTGCCAGTAGGTTCATGTTGAACGGCTTTTGGATGAATCCGTCGCATCCGCGCCGTATTATTTTGGTTGCCTGACCATTAATACTGTAGCCACTTGAAAGCAAAACCTTGACCTCGGGGTTGATTTCTTTCAAGCGGTCAAAGGTTTCACCACCGCCCATTCCGGGCATGATCATATCCATGATAACCAGATCGATATTATCCTGATCTTTTTGAAAAACGTCAATGGCCTCCTGACCGCTCATGGCCGACAGCACGGTATAACCCAATTCTTCCAGCAACTCGAGGCCGACCTCGAGGATCATTTTCTCATCATCAATTAAAAGAATCGTCCCGGTTCCTTTGACCAGCATAGCCGGTGAACCTTCTTCGTCTCTAAGGACTTCTTTTGCAGATGCCGGCAGATAAATAGTAAATACCGTGCCGCGCTCTTTTTCACTGTATACATTGATGTAGCCGCCATGGCTTTTGATGATGCCATATACCGAGGCCAGCCCCAGACCGGTTCCCCGGCCCATTTCTTTGGTGGTAAAAAACGGTTCAAATATGCGCTCCTGGGTTTCTTTGTCAATACCCACACCGGTATCGGACACCGAGATTTTAGCGTATCGGCCGGGTTCCACCGTATAGGGTTTGATATAACTGCGGTCCAGGATGACATTCTCCGTTTGCAGATATAAATCACCGCCGTTGGACATGGCCTGCCAGGCGTTGACATAAAGGTTGAGCAGGACCTGGTCGATTTGGCCGCGATCGACTTCCGCCGTCCAGAGGTCTTCATAAAGATCGGTGTGAATCCGGATCTCTTTTTTGGTGCGGGCAAACAACGAAGAGGATTTATCAATGATCTCGTTCAGATCAGTGGCTTTAAGGAGATATTTACCCCGGCGGGCAAAGCCCAGTAGCTGCTTGGTTAGCGCGGTACCATTTTGAACATATTTTTCGATGTTCTTGATTTTTTCATGGTTCGGATGTTCGGAATCAATTTTGAGCAACATTAAAGATGCATTGCCCTGAATTCCCATCAGAATGTTATTGAAATCATGGGCAATGCCGCCGGCCAGGGTTCCGATGGATTCCATCTTTTGCGCCTGTTGCAGCTGAGTTTCCAATTTGTGTTTTTCTTCTTCCGTTTTTTTACGCTCCGAAACGTCGCGTAAAATGCCCCGGTAACCCATGGGCAGCCCGTCTTGGTCTTTCAGCAGTGAAACAGACAGCTCAAGGGAGACGTTACTGCCATCTTTGCGGATAACATCATAATCCGCCACATTCTCCGGTTTCCCCGTTTCTTTAAGCCGTTCGGTGATGCGGTTCATTTTTTCTGCAGTATCAGGCGAGGTGTACCGGCTGGTATTCCTGCCCCGCAATTCGTCGCGGGAATAGCCCAATGTTTTCAGGAAAGGATTGCTAAAGAAGGTTAAATTGCCGTCAATATCGGTTTCAAAGCAGCCTTCTTCGATGCTTTCAAGGATGGTCCGATATTTTTCCTGGCTCTCCCGCAGGGCGTCATCTGCTGCTTTGCGCTTATTGACCGTGTATTGGACATGAGAGCCGAAAATGAGAAAAAGGCATAACACCAGGACCCGGGTCCAGGTCTGAAATATATCCGGGCCCAGGACATGCTGGATAAAATTTGCCTGCGGCTCCAGAAAGAAATACATAAAGGATTCGCAAACCCAGTAAAAACCGGCCAGTCCGATTCCGGTGGCAACCATCGAATCCATTAGGGAGGTTTTCAACTTATTTTTATTCTTCATGCGCCGTTATCCTATGTAACCTTTAAATAATATTAAAAAATCGATAAACTGTCAAATTAAAAAACTCCTGAGGAGTCCAGCAAACATTGCCCAGAAAGGCCTTTCCATCGGTCTCCAGTCGTTTCTTAAAAATTGCTATTTACTCAAATTTCCGGTATCATGAAATAAAATTTCGCTATATCCGGTCATGCACTTCTTAGTATCTTAGGTTTAATTTTTTTGCATTTTATGGCAAAACATTTTCGCCACCAAGTCATAAAGACACAAAGATGAATATTAACCAAAAGTTTCGCGTTTCCCTTTGTGTCTTGGTGCCTTTGTGGCCATTTTTTCCGGCTTGTCCGGGTTAGGGATGCGATAACAATTATCAGTGATGACAAAAAACCCCTTATCAATTAAATACGGCCCCAAACGTGAAACGCTGCTTTTGTCGCTGCTGGCTATGGTTGTCATCCTGATATATGCCGACACCTTGACCACGCCTTTTATTTTTGATGATTTAAGCAACATCCGCAACAACCCGCATATTCGCGTCCCCGCGCTCAGTCTGAAAAACCTTGCCTGGGCCGGATTTCACAGCCAGGAAACCAGACGCCCGGTGGCCAATATCAGCTTTGCGCTGAACTACTATTTTAACGGTTACAATCTGGTTGGCTATCATGTGGTCAACATTCTGATTCACACAGCCTGCGGGATTTTCCTTTTTCTTCTGGTAAAGGCGACTTTGAAGACCCCGGCTCTGCGCGCTCGATATGAAAAATACGGCTGGATACCTTTTCTGACGGCCTTTATCTGGATGGTCCATCCTCTGCAGACCCAATCGGTGGCCTACCTTGTCCAGCGCATGAACAGTCTGGCGGCCATGTTTTATGTGCTGTCGATGTTGTTCTATGTAAAATTTCGCATGTCCCAAGCGTCCCGGGCGAAATGGCTGCTGTTGGCCGGATGTGTCATCACCGCTTTTCTCGCTTTCGGAACCAAGGAAATCACCGCTACCCTGCCGATCTTTATCATTTTATACGAATGGTATTTTTTTCAAGAATTGAGCGTGCAATGGGCCAAACGCAATTTCCTCGTACTGGGCGGTGTGTTCTTGCTCTTCCTTATCATTGCGCTGGTCTATCTGGATTACAATCCGGTTGCCAAGATCCTGAGGGGGTACGCAAACAGAGATTTCACCCCTCTGCAGCGGGTGCTGACCCAATCCCGGGTTGTTATCTTTTACATCAGCTTGCTGCTGTGGCCAAATCCATCGCGCCTGAATCTGGATCATGATTTCGCCCTCTCATATTCACTCCTGAACCCGGCCACCACCCTGATTTCAATAACCACCATTATTGCCTTGATCGCTTTCGCAATCCTGATCGCGCGCAAAGAACCGCTCTTATCTTTCAGCATCATCTGGTTTTTCGGCAACCTGATGATTGAATCCTCGATCATCGGGCTGGAGCTGGTTTTCGAGCATCGTAACTATTTACCCACCATGTTTGCTATCCTGGCCATCGTTTCCCTGGCGTTCCGGTATTTAAAACACGCCTTGCCGGTTGCGATAGCCTTGAGTTTGGTGGGGGCGTTGTTTTGTGTGTGGACATTTGAGAGAAACAAAGTCTGGGCCGATGAAATCACCCTGTACCGGGACAGCGCTGAAAAATCCCCCGGCAAAGCACGGCCGCAAAACAATCTGGGTGCTGCTTTATCACGCCAGGACCGTTTTGAAGAGGCTATCGAGCAGTATCAGGCCGCCCTGAAGATCAAGCCCGACTACGCGGATGCGCACTATAACCTGGGATACGCACTGGCTAAAACCGGCAAATTAGATGCGGGCATTTCACATTTTAAAGAAGCGTTGCGCATCGAGCCTAAAAATTTAAAGGCCCTGAACAACCTGGGGGTAGCGGAGGTGCTTCGGAGTAACTACTCGAAGGCAATCGACCATTTTAGAGCCGCACTCAACATCAATTCATCAGACGCGGATGTACATAACAACCTCGGTTTCGCCTTGCGAGAGCAGGA
>JAFDDW010000331.1 GCA_019310665.1 Deltaproteobacteria bacterium | reverse complement strand
CGGCCAGTTCAAAGTAACTCGCGTCACCGATGGCGATACTATTAAAGTCACTGATAACGGCACAACATCCACTATCCGCCTTGTTGGAATAGATGCCCCTGAAAAATCCAGGAAAAAGAACGAACCAGGGCAACCATACAGCAAGAAATCCACGAAATACCTTGCAGGTCTGGTCTTAAATAAAACAGTTGAAATTAAATCCTATGGTGTAGGCCGGTATGGCAGAACCCTTGGAGTTGTGTTTGTGCTACGTCTCAATTTAGTTGTCCCTGGTCTCAATTTAAAAGACCCTGAAAGTCTCACAATAACCGGCAAAGAAAAATGCCGCCAGAAGCAGGGTTTGCAATTGGCGGCGTAATCGGTGTTATCTACTGATTGATTCTGTCTTTAAGGAATTTCACTGCATCTACAAAGCCGCAATTACCCACCGTGATAACCATATCGATCGGATTGAAGTTTTTCTCGCAGTCGAAGCATCTGGCCAAATTTGTTTTGTGATTGGTAGCCGTATGGAAATTGTAACACAGGGGGCAACGGAACCTGATTGTTTTGGGGTCCTTTTGCACCTCAAGGTTCAACAGATCGACAATGACTTGATCAATGGGGATATCATTGCGCAGCATCCGGAGAAAGTCAGCAGGGTAATATTGTGACATATTGAGTCCTCCTATGGCAGAGAAAATTCTGCCATTGTTTCGTTCACCAGCGGTTCGGTGATTTTTTTGATGTTGCGTGCCGCGGCATTGATAAGGCAAGCGGTGGCCACATTGTTGATCTGCCTGGGCACTCCGCCGGTATACTCATGAATAAGGCTTTTGGCTTCGGCCTCGAAGATTTTGGTAACGCCGCCGGATTTCGTGATGCGATAATCGATATAAGCAACCGTTTTTTCCTGTGACAGGGGTTGCATGACAAACTGCAAGGTGATGCGCTGGACCAGGTCGGCATATGAAGAACGTTTGAGTATCTGGGTGAGGCTTTCCTGTCCGCACAAAAGGATTTTCAACGACACTTCCTGGTCAATGGAAGAGATCAACAATCTCAAGTCGGTAAGGATTTTAGGATCGATCAAATGGGCCTCGTCGATGATAAACAGGGTGCATTTATCGTTGATATTGATGCGATCGAGAATCTGCATGAGCATCCGGTCTTTACCCATCAGGGGCTTTTCCCCGAGTTTGGTGACGATCAACCGCAAAAAGGCGTTGGCATTCAGGGGTGTGAGGTGCAGATAGACCGGGTGGTAGCGATTGTGGGGCAGCTGGTCGATAAAGAGTCTGAGAAGCGAGGACTTGCCCAGGCCGGTTTGCCCGATGATCAATGCAATGGCGCCCTGTTGCTCAAAGAATTTGAGTCTGGCCAGTGCCTGATCGGTGCGTTCATCGCGCAGCAGCCAATCGATGGGCGGTTTTTCGGCAAAGGGGTGGGCTGTCAGGTCAAAATGGTTAAGAAACATGATTTTTCTCCTTTTGGATTAGATATTTAAGTTCCCGAACGACGTAAGGAACCGTAGGGTATGGGGCTTTTTCAAAAGCGGTTTTGACCATATGGCGATTGAGGGCGAGGCTTTGGTTATAGACTTTTTTGAGAGATTCCAGTTCGCCGGCGGTAAGATCCGCCAGGCCGGCCTTTCTACCCATCATCTGGGCCACGGTTTTGGCGAACTCATGAAAGGGCCAGGATCTTTTTGCCACGACTTTGCGGTAATCGATGCCACCGGTCTGCTCGGCGAGCATCTTTTTGTGCTGGCGCAGTAAAAGGTCGGTATAGCTGTGTTTGGGTTTTGCCCGTTTTGGCTCGGGGCCATGCGGGATAACGCTGCAACGGTCATGAAGGATGCCGGATCCCAGATATTCACCGGCGAGCGAGTAGATGTGTACGGTCTCGAAGGTTGAGAACGGATCGAATTTGACCTGCACCCGGTCGCCGCGCAGTTTGGGATCGACGCGGTAAAATCGTCTGCTGAGCTGAACATCGGAAAATGTTCTGTTGACGGTACGCAGTATTGACTGCATGAAAGATTCAATCGCCCGTCCCATGTCGACTTGACGGATAATCGTCAGCCCTTTTTGATAGCGTTGTTCCGGAGGTTGCCCGGTCTCTGAGTGTTTGTCTTTGTGATAACTAACCGCCAGCCAGGCGGACATAAGCCGATTCAGTTCGGCCAGGGTCAACAGATCACCGGCACGCACTTCGGCTTCAAATTGATCCTGAGCGGTTTGGAAAAATCGTTCAATAAGGCCACCGGGCGGCGGATCTTTCGGCGGTCGATGCAGTAGTTTGATATCGAGTCGGTAGCAAGCCGCTTTCAATCCGTTTGCGTGGTAGATTTTGGCGTTATCCACATAAAGTTGTTTGGGAGCGCCATGAGTGGAAAAAGCCCGGATCAGAGAATCGATCAAGACATCCAGATTTTCCCTGAAGTAATATCGTGCTTCGACAACAAAGCGGCTGTGGCAATCGATGAAAGCCGACAGATAGGTGGGGACCACATCGGTGTTGTTGATCACATACGGCCCATCTTCAAAGTCACCGACCCATAGGTCATGGGTGTGATTCCGGGACCATCGTTTGCGGACCTTTTTGCGAAGCACACCCAGTTTGATACGGGTAGCGTTGGCCTGTTTAAGATGCCGGTACAAAGTGGATCGAGGTACGGTTTGTCCATACAATTCTTCAAGGAATCGGTTGATGGTGTTCGGACTGCGAAAGGGCTGTTCTTTTTTCAGTTCAATGGCTTTTTCGATGATCTCACCGGCAATGTTGCGGGGTTTACCACGATCGGATCGGCCCTTACGTGAAAGGGCGTCAAATCCCCCCAGCCGGTAGCGATTTAATTTGCGTCTCAGGGTTTTTAGCGAGGCTTTGCCGACACGTCCGTCCGGGAACTGTATTTGTTCATCGGCCTTTGATTTAAGAAACAGGTTGGTCAGTTCCGGTTCGATCTCTTCGTAAATGACCGGATTTAGCAGATCACACCAGAAAATAGCCCATTTTTCCTGATTTTTGTCCAAGCAGTTGCCTCCTTTTCATCTGTGGAGGCAAACTTACCTCAGTTAAAGGCACAGCGCGTTGCCAACTTGGTGAAAATTGAGGTGTTGAAGGTGGCTTGAAAAAAAGCTTCGATGATCACCAGTTGACGGCAGCCGAAAAGCTGTTTCTTCCGGTAATTGGTTTTGTATTTGCGTTGCGGAATAATCAGCCGGGCAAGGTCTCGGCAAATACTTAATGTGGGGTTTTGCTGAAGCACCAGGATCAGGGCTGTTCGGCAGGTTTGGGTAAAACGGCCAAGGGTTGTAATCCATCGGTGTATCGTTGTTGGGGCTAATGTGGGGGCATCTGTCGAATCGCTTTGCGGATATCCCGGAGCACTGTTATCGACCATCACAGCCTGCTGGTATGTCATGTTATCCGATTCGACGTAACCAGCGGAAAATCCAGTGATGGTCGGCTGCGTATAATGTTTTTGCGGGATGGCAAAATCCGGATAATGGGTGAATGTCTTGCCGCAACCGGGGCATTTAAACCGAACCAGACTGCAGTAAGCCGCCTTGATTAACATCTCGATAATTAGCAAAAACCGTCGTTCACGGTAGGCGTGTATCTTGAAAAACATTGATTCAACACTGCATCGTGGACACGGCGGTAGGTTATCAGGCGTGATTTTATCCTTTTCTACTTTCTGCTGATATGCTTTAATGTCCTCAAGTGTCGCTGTCGGCGGCATGCGAGTATCCCTTCTGTTTTGGGGTTTGGCTTGCGAAACCAACCTTCTAATACGGGAGGGATACTTTTTCAATCAAGGCGGGGTATTCTCTTATTTTTTCTTGGGCGGGGTAGCCGGCTTGCGGGATGGCGGGTTAAACTACTGCGGGATATTCGGGGTCAATTATTCTGGGAGTCAGCATGTTTGTCGATGCAATGAACGTCAATCTTAAAATGGTCAAAGAAGGTTTAGCCGAGGTTTACCGTGGTCG
>JAFDDW010000330.1 GCA_019310665.1 Deltaproteobacteria bacterium | reverse complement strand
AACCTGAACACTGACACCTGAAACCTCTGAATTTTTAAGCCTGCTTAGGTTGACAAACCGCGGTCGTTAACTATATTTAGTGAGTCTGAGTTGCGAGGAAAAAATTGAAAATAGATCATATTCAATCGACAATAGACAATATTCAATGTCTTTATAGCGGAGGTCCATTTTAAATGCATATTTACGAATATGAGAGAACCAAATGCGGTAAAATTGAGGAAATGCTGCAAAAATTTTCAGATAAACCGTTGACCAAGTGCAGCAGCTGTGCCGGCAAACTCCACAAGCTTGTTTCTCAAAGTACATTTCACCTTAAAGGAACCGGCTGGTACGCGACCGATTACGCCAATAAAACCGGAAGTCCCACCAAACCATCGAAAAAAAATCAAACGAGCAAATCCGCTGAGACTAAATCACCCGAGACCGGATCGGAAAATAAAGAGAAATCCAGCGCAAAAGAGAACTGAATTTGACTAGACAACCCCTTTTGGATTTCCAAAATCTGCAGCCAGGCAGGGGTGCCTTCCCTCGTTACCGCAGTTTCGAGAAATTCATGTAATTTTTTTAAAAATTTCCGGCCCTATCTCTTTACAAATTCAAAAGGGTGATTATTATTCAGACAAAAATCAATTCCCAAAAAACCTTTTCTAACATTTTAATATCATAACAATTTTTCTAAGATAGCAAACATCGAAGGGGGGTGGAAACGAGGCCGTCGTTTGAAGCGGCGAATTGTGTGGACTGTGAAAAATTTTTTAGTGTTGCAACAGTTGAAGAAACAATATTTTGCTAATGTAAAAGGAGATTTTAAACCATGAAATTGAGACCATTACAGGATCGAATTTTAGTTCAACGTGTCGAAGAAGAATCGACCACCAAAGGTGGTATCATTATTCCGGACACCGCCAAAGAAAAGCCTGCGGAAGGAAAAGTCACTGCCGTCGGCAACGGCAAAGTCGGTGATGACGGTAAAAGAATTGCCCTTGAGGTAAAAAAAGGTGATCGGATCCTATTTGGCAAGTATTCCGGGACTGAGGTAAAAATCGGTGGTGAGGAATATTTGATCATGCGGGAAGAAGACGTACTTGGTATAATTGACTAAAAAATTGGAGGAAAAATAAAGATGTCTAAATTGATTAAATACGATATGAAAGCTCGTGAAGCGATGCTTAACGGGGTTAAAACTCTTTCGGATGCGGTTGTGGTAACTTTGGGCCCCAAAGGCAGAAACGTGGTTCTGGATAAATCCTGGGGCGCTCCGACCGTCACCAAAGACGGCGTGACTGTGGCCAAAGAAATTGAATTAGAGGATAAATTTGAAAACATGGGCGCCCAGATGGTCAAAGAGGTCGCCAGTAAAACCAGCGATATGGCCGGTGACGGTACCACCACGGCCACCATCCTGGCGCGAGCCATATATGAAGAAGGACAAAAGCTTGTGGCCGCCGGCAACAATCCCATGGCAATCAAACGCGGAGTTGATGCCGCGGTTGCGGTGACGGTCAAAGAGCTTCAAGATATGAGCAAAGCCACCAAGGACCAACGCGAGATTGCCCAGATCGGCACCATCTCCGCCAACAACGACGAGACCATCGGTAATATCATTGCCGAGGCCATGAACAAAGTCGGCAAAGAAGGTGTTATTACTGTAGAAGAGGCCAAGAGCATGGATACCACCCTTGAGGTGGTTGAAGGCATGCAGTTTGATCGCGGCTACCTTTCACCGTATTTCGTGACTGATCCCGAAAAAATGGTCGCCTCCCTGGATAGCCCCTACATTCTGATTAACGAGAAAAAAATCAGCAACATGAAGGATCTTCTCCCGGTTCTGGAACAGGTGGCCAAGTTGGGTAAACCGCTTATGATCATCGCCGAAGACGTAGACGGCGAAGCCCTGGCAACCCTGGTGGTCAACAAGCTCAGAGGCACCCTGCAGGTAGCTGCCGTTAAGGCCCCCGGCTTTGGCGACCGCCGCAAAGCCATGCTGGAAGATATCGCCATTTTGACCGGCGGCCAGGTGGTATCCGAAGACCTGGGAATCAAGCTGGAAAACTTGACGGTTCAAGATCTGGGCACCGCCAAACGCATAACCATCGACAAAGACAATACCACCGTCATTGATGGTGGTGGTTCGCGCTCAGGTCTCGAAGGCCGGGTGAAACAAATCCGCGCCCAGATTGATGAGACCACTTCCGACTATGACCGTGAAAAACTGCAGGAACGCCTGGCCAAATTGATCGGCGGGGTAGCCGTGATCAATGTCGGAGCTGCCACTGAAATCGAAATGAAAGAGAAAAAGGCCAGAGTTGAAGACGCCCTGAATGCAACCCGGGCAGCAGTTGAAGAAGGTGTTGTACCGGGTGGCGGTGTGGCCCTGGTGCGTTGCCTGGATGCCCTCGGCAAAATGAGAATTAAAGCCGATCAAAAACTGGGCGTTAAGGTCCTTATGCGCGCCATTGAAGAGCCGTTGCGCCAAATCGCCAACAACGCCGGTTTAGAGGGCTCTGTGGTCATCGATAAAGTCAAGGCCGGCAAGGATGCCTTCGGCTATAATGCTGCCACAGACGTCTATGAAGACCTGTTGAAAGCCGGTGTCCTTGATCCCACCAAGGTGGTTCGTCTGGCCCTGCAAAATGCAGGCAGCGTGGCTTCCTTGATGCTGACCACCCAGGCCATGGTAGCCGATAAACCGGAAGATAAACCGGAAGCCATGCCCGGCGGCGGTGCCGGCGGCATGGGCGGCATGGGCGGAGGAATGGGCGGCATGGGCGGCATGATGTAGTCCCTTCCCGTCGAATAGCAAAGACAAAAAGCCCTTACGGCATGTTCGCTATGCCCGTGAGGGCTTTTTTTTTGACAATTGATCGATAATCATGTAATCTTATTACAGAAATATCACTTTTATAATTGGACCATAAACGCCTAACCCGGATAAACCGGAATTGAAAATTGAATATTTGGGGAAGTCGCTTCGCTCCGTCATTATTAAAAACTCCTGATATTTTCAGCATCAAAAACCAGAAATCAGTAAATGAATATAATATTATACCTTGCTTTTTTGTTTTAATATAATCGATAGAATACCTTAACTTTAGGCATTTTAGGCAATTTACAATTTTAGGCATTTCTTTGGGCAGCTTGATTTATTTACACAAAAAGATCTTGTCACAAAATGCACAAAAATAACAACTATGATACTAAGGGAATCGGAGTATTAGATGAAGCGTAAACAAAAATCGATCCAGGCAATCATT
The DNA here is from genome assembly GCA_019310665.1 of Deltaproteobacteria bacterium. Classification (GTDB taxonomy): domain Bacteria; phylum Desulfobacterota; class Desulfobacteria; order Desulfobacterales; family JAFDCJ01; genus JAFDCJ01. The sequence continues at coordinate 729 of JAFDDW010000330.1, read as the reverse complement.
TTTTTTCTTACCTTACTAGCGGTACCCCTGTCCCTGGCCGCCGCGGAAACAGATAAGACCGTAACATACGAAACCGGGTTTTACTACACCGTTCAAAAAGGCGACACCCTTTGGGATCTTTCCCAGAAATTTTCTGATACACCCTGGCAATGGCCGGAATTATGGAAAGAGAACAATCAGATCGCCAATCCCCACCGCATTTATCCGGGAGAACGCATCCGCCTGTACCGCCGCCGGGGTGCTCATGGCTCCGGTGAAGGTAGTCAAGGTGGTCAAGATGGAAAAAGTGCGGTCGAGGATGGACTTGTAATGACCAAAATGCTTGACTTCCAGTATGCTGCTATCGAGAGGGTCGGATTCATTCGCAAAGAACCCGTCATCTTACACGGCACTATATTCAAGGTCGAAGGCCATAAGGAAATGATCAGCACGGGTGACCTGGTCTATATCCGGCCGGCAAAAGACTTTTCGCTTGAGCCGGGTAATAAATATACAATCTATCGTACCCTAAAACCGATCAAGAACCGGCAGACCAATAAATTCATCGGCATCCAGCACCTTCTGGCAGGCGCGGTGGAAATTACCCTAAAAAGACCCGAATTTGTTCTGGGCCGAGTTGTGGCGGCTTACCGACCCATTAAGGTCGGAGATCTGTTGATGCCCTTTCACCGGCGTCTGCCGCAAATTCAAATACAGGACAGTCCGCAAGGCTTACAGGGCCAAATTATC
>JAFDDW010000329.1 GCA_019310665.1 Deltaproteobacteria bacterium | reverse complement strand
AATATTTCAGTATTAGTTGGTCGAATTCGTTGACTTAGAGTTGAATATTAGCTTAATTTTCTCCATGCTCCTTTCAGCATGACTTCCCGGCCAGTAAATCCGCTCACATTGGCGGCACTGATTAAACGCCTCCTGGGTTTCCCAGATGTAGTCGGGTACCCGACCATAGGCATTATCCTTGCTGATTTCAACGATGATAAGGTTGCACTGAATGCATCTTGAAAAAGGCTGGATTTCGGCCCGGTTGATACCGATTTCATCGACGACCTGTTTGAGCTGTTCATCAAGAAAGTTGGACCTGACAAAAACGCTTCGACGGGTGCTGAATTTTTCTTGAATTTTCTTTGTTCGGGTTAACAGAATGCGGTTGTCTTCCAGACTATCAAAAAATAAGTTGCCCGAATTTTCAGCTTCGTAAGTCGTATCATATCCCAGAATACGCAGCCATTTGGCCAAAGTCCCCAAGGTTTTATCTGCGGCAAATCTATTAGTCATAAGATTAGACTGATAATTCAGGGTGTTATCTAATCAGTAGTTTTGTTCTGGATTACATGTCAAATAAATACCAAACCACAAGCACCAAATTACAAATAAATCTCAAATCACAATATTCAATGACCAAAACATTAGAGCATTAACGTCATTTTGATTTTTCCAATCAGGTTTGGAATTTTGGATTTTGGTCATTGGGATTTGTTTGATATTTGGTGTTTGTGATTTGATATTTGTTTTTTTCGGTCTATCCGGGTTAATCAGTATATGAGTGCCACGATTTTATTGTTTCAACGCTTCAACTCTTGGTAGGCTCTCTGGATATCTTTAAAGCGGTTTTCGGCCAATTCTTTAAATTCTTCTCCCAGGTGCTCCACTTTGTCCGGATGGTATTTGCCGGCCAGGGCACGGTAGGCGCGCTTTATGTCTTCTTGAGATGCACTGCGATCAATTCCAAGAATTTTGTAGGGATCCCCTATATGGGAAAATTCCCCGGAATCCTTATGCCCGTACGGCCCCTTTGCATTATTCGATTTATTTCGGTCGTTATCGTGCGTGTTCTGTTGGTGTTGATAGTAATTCTGAAACGCTTCTCGTTTTTTCTTTTGCCGGTATAAATACCGCGCCAATAGTCCGAGCACGACCAAATCATCCAGCCATCCCCAGCCGATCATGAAATCCGGCAATAAATCATAGGGACTTAAGGCATAAAGCAGGGCCAATATGATTAGTATGGTTTTCCACATTTCTTCGATGATTGAAAATTTGGTGAAGGTCATCGCAGTATAGATTAAAGTCAAGGCATGGTCAATGCCAAGGAAACCACATCTGTCCGGAAGATGGCAACTACACGCACCCGGGCAACTAAATATGATAGAATTCAAAAAAGCAATTAAAGTTCCTGAAATTTTTGCCGATTTAATACCTGAATTTGCATGTAGTCTTACCGACATTAAGCAAACCTCAACGTATGCAACATTGAGGTAAGCTGGATGAAGGGGAGAGTTCGACTTTTTACGAATTTATTAATCTTAAATTCTTATTTTATAAACATTTATGAAGGCTTTTTTTAAAGCAATAGTAATACTGGCCCTGCTATCCATGGGGGGCGCCGCTTTATGGATCCATTTTTCCGACAAGGAAGAGGTGGTTTTAGCCGATGGCACCATTAAAACGGTGGACGAGATCTGGGAGTCGGGAGATTCCATTTTTTATGAGGTTGAAAATGATATTTTCCTGCTGGATCAACATGAGATCAAAAGTTACGGCAAACGCAATTTCGGCCATCTTATCCTGGAAGTCAAAACCAGCGTTGTAAAAGGTTGCGAGAGCTTCGAAACCGAAATCAATAAGCTTTTCAAGAAAAACAACATCTCTGTTGACCTCAATTTAACCCAATATGTATTTTTTCTGGGCCTGCTGCTTTTTCTAACGGTTCTTTTCTTTACCAGACGTTCCGCTAAAAAGAGACCCGAATCTGTTGCTGAAGTTAAAGATTCCCTTGCGCGCCCCGAAAAAAAAGAAAACGATGAAGTTTCCACCCGGATCGACATCGTCTGCTTTTTTTTAAATCTGTTCAAGCAACAAATCGGTGCAGAGCCCGACGCCCCGGTAGAATACGTATCGCTATCGTCCAAAAACTCCGGCCCCAACCAAATTTATGAATTACGTGTCAAACATATGGAAGACTGGACCAAACGTCGAATGACCATCGGCCCCCTGGGGGAGGAAAGCGGCAGCAAGAGCAAGTGTTACTATGTGATCTACGATGTGCACATGGTGGTCAAAATCCCGGCCAAACCGGTAACCGACTTTGAACAGTACATCGAAAGCATCAAAAAGGAAGTGCAGATCGTCAACAAACTCATCCCCAAGGAGTGCATTATCCCCAATGTGTCTGTCATCCTGGGTATGATTCACAGTTTTCCTTACAGCGAAGGTACCCCGTTGGATCGTCTCGAAGAAAGATACATAGATTGGATGCGCCGGTCGCCGGAATATCAGGAATATTTGAAGATTGACAGTACCTTCGTCTATATTATGGACTTGTCCAAATACTATTTCTTGAGTCATATCCTTGATGAACTGCATGATATAAAACATTTGATCGCCAGGGAAATCACCGATTATGCCGAGATCATATGGGACCCGACAAAATTTAAAGGTCGTTACGGAACTGAAAATGATGTCCTTTTTGAAATCCGGGACCTATTCAACCGGTGGGCGGTCAACATCCGTCGTCTGGTGGACAGCGCGGGCATTACAGCGACGATTTCCGATTATCAGATCCAGTCCTGGTTTATTATGCATCTGGCCGACGGAGAAATTTCGGCCAATGGCAGCGGTTATCCTGAAGATTTCATTTCTGATTTGAACCGCCTGCTCAAGAAAGCCATCCGGGATAATTCAAACGTCATTGAGGTATACCGCAAAACGATAAAAAATTACGTTTACATGTCGTCTTTTGAACAAAACAAGGCCCAGATGGCGTCCATCAGTGTCAACCTGCTCGATATTCTGGCCTGGTTTCAAAAAAAGCGCGTGTCCATGCGCGATCTTAAACCCGACAATTTGTTCGTGGCCGGTGATCCCCAAAAATACCCGCTGTTTTTACGATCGGCCCAGGAATTCTCGCTGGGCATTATTGATGTCGAAACGGCGGTGGATTTTGAGAAATCCAGGTACGTCAAAACCAAACAACCCTTGCTGGGAGGCACGCCTTTTTATGCCACGCCGTCCCATTTTTTTAAAAATGATATTTTAACACACAATTTCGGCAATCTGGGTAAAACTCTGCATCTTCAGGACTGGCATGCCACCCTGGTAATGATTTACAAGGTGATTACAGGAGAGCTTTTATTTGATAAAACCGCCAGACTTTTCGGTGATCTGCGCGAAATGATGATCCAGGCCAACAAAACGAATGGCGGTCAAAGCGACAATATTGTCGAGGAAGTCAGCCGGATGTTCTGGCACAGCGCTGTTGTTGAATTTCAAGTAAAAACCGCTGAGTCCGCCAAAGCGCTAAAATCCATCGGGGTCGCTATCCCCGAATCCGTTCAGGAGATGTTCGGCAGGGTTTTGCAGAAAGAAAGAAAATCGGTTGCCAGGTCAATTAAAGAATGTGTGGCGACCCAGAGTATATTCAAAAAAGGTCAGATTCGCGAGGTTCTGCTGAAAGCCTCCCATACCAAGATCTGTCAGTTCAAGGCCGATCTGGAAAGCAAGGCCAAAGATTCTGAAAATCCCACGGGGTCAAGAACGGAAGCGATCATATTTTTGAACAAACTGGCGGATCTTAAAGATCAGTTTGGACAGCATGTCCATATGCAAAAACTTTTATCGCAACCAAACGCCCGGTTGTCCGCCCAGGATATTCTAAGCTTTATGTTCAATGTGGTGCTAAACAACTAAGCTTTATGTTCAATGTGGTGCTAAACAACATGTACAAACCTCAATGGGGGCCTCTTTCCGGCGAAACAGCCGTCGCCTGTGAAGCGCCTGACGGAGAAACCATTTTAGCCGACGCCACCTGATTCCCATCTCCAACTTTCATATCATGTCCTGCAAATACACTCCAGCATGACAAATGTCGATTGACGAATGTCGTTTGGCGAATGTCGAATGTCGATTGACGAATGTCGAATTAAGGAATTCTTTCTATTTTATTTGTTAAAAAAAGAGCAACGCGAATCTATCCTTCAAAATTCTACGGTTCAGTATTCTGCGGTCTTTAGATCACGTCTTCAGCGTGATTCGCTTGTTTTAAAACAGATAAAGCGTAGCGTCATCAATATTCGACGTTCGATGTTGGACGT
>JAFDDW010000328.1 GCA_019310665.1 Deltaproteobacteria bacterium | reverse complement strand
GAAACTCTAAAACGTGTAGGAAGGCATGGGGAATCCGTTGCGTGGTGGGAGAAGGTATTGCGTTTAAACCCATATCCTCCAACCTTTTTCCTTTCCGAGTCAGGGCACGCATATTTCCTGGCAGGGCGCTATGAGGACGCGCTCGCGCAACATAAACGGGTACTTGAGCGCGCCAAAAAAGGCGAATGGAATCTTGTACTTGCCCATGAAAACCTTGCATATGCTTACGCTATGCTTGGCCAAGATGAAAAGGCAAGGTATCATGTCGCAGAATTACTCAAGATAGATCCAAAGTACTCTTGTAAGTGGGTTGCCCTGTACTGGGGAAAAGTCTTCAAAAACCAAGCCGATGTGGATCATTTCGTTAATGCCTTACGCAAGGCGGGGCTGCCCGATTAAACAACATAGCGAGATACTCCAAATTTCTGAATTATAATGGACAAAATTATTTCTGTTTTAGAAGATCCTAAATTTTTGTGATACCATTTATTGATTATGAAAAAGATAATATTTATCACTTTAATGATTTCCACCCTACTTGGACTAATTGGATGTCAAAGTATTTGGTATCAGTTCTTAAATATTATCGTTGACATACCACCAGATCGGTTTGTTTTCGAAGAAGATCATGAAATGATATCAATTCCCATAGTTACATCACATCCTTTGGATAAAAATAACAATAAAATAGAGTATTTAATCATAATGATCCATGGCGCTGGTTTAAACGCAGTCAAAACGTTTGAGACAGGGCAACAGATCATTGAATCTTTAAAAATGCATAGAGACCGTTTTTTGGTTCTTGCGCCACAAATCATCGAGGGTGTGAAATTAGACGAGAAAGGATTACTCTTTTGGGATCGGAGATGGAGAAGTGGTGGCATGTCCTTATCGACCGGATTAAATAAGGATTTGCCCAGCCTTAGTAGTTTCGAAGTGATGGATAGATTGATAGACGTTTCGATAAAACTGAATCCCGGTATTCATCGAATTATTATTCTGGGACATTCAGCGGGCGGACAGTTTGTTTTAAAATACGCCGCGATAAATAGCCGCCATGAATTCTTGGAACAACAAGGAGTATCTATTCGATATATCGTAGCAAACCCTTCCAGCTATCCTTTCCTTAATGAAACTCGTTATCAACTCAACTCAAAGGGTGAGATTCATAAAATTCCGCGAGAGGAGTTTGTAGATTGCCCCAGTTACAATAAATACAAATATGGATTGGAAGATCTCTATGGTTATGCTGAAAACCTACCTCCGCATATCGTTCGAACGAGATTATTGACCCGACCAGTTATGTTTGTACTCGGCACGGCGGATACAGACCGGAACTGGAGCTTGGATAAATCTTGCGAAGGGGAAGCGCAAGGAGAAAACAGGTATCAGCGAGGGCTGCTGTATAAACACCATTTAGGACATTTTGTAAAAACCTCTCTTGAATCCCCGCATATCTGGCTCGAAATTCCAGAAGTCGGTCATGATGCCACTGAGATATTTACTCATCCGATATTTATCACAGAATTAAAGACCTTAGATTTTTAAAACCATATTATTTAAATCTATTAAATTCGATATGATTAGCAACTTTGGGCGCTTTGATTAAAGGAAACGCGAACATGCTATGCGCAAAGTCATGCGTCTCAATCTCACGTTGGATTGCGAGAATTGGAAGCTTGATAGTTGTCGGGTTCCTTTTGCTTTTGCTGTTTGGTAAAGGATTGCCTCCGATAAGTATTTTACATCTATGCTTTCCGCTTGGCGTAATGCTGGGTTTGATTGTTGCGTGGTTCCTCGAAGGAATCGGTTCGATAATCACAATCGTGAGCATTGCAGCATTCTATCTGATTCACTACCGTCTTAGTGGAACACTGCCGAGTGGCCCCTTCTTTCTCATAGCGGCTGCTCCGAGTGTGTTTTTTCTTATCAGCAAGTTTATGAGACAAGATATGGCAACAGAAACGGAATACGACGCCCAATGAGGGAAATGCCAATTGCAGATATGCTCAGAAAACACATGTATCAGGACAAAGTGCTGCAAGATCTCTCCATAAATCACAGATTGATGCTAATATGAGATGCGGACAGATTTAGGAAATTCAAATTTTGTGATTCCATCTACGTATCTGAAATTTATCCATTCTTGAGGTACTCTCAATATACATGAAATTTAGGTGAATTTGATATTGGCCAGGTATATGAAGACGATATTAGTCTGGTTATGTGCCTAATAATAATTAACTGTTTCTGGAGGAGAGCCATGTTACAATGTCGAAAATTTCTTATTAGTTTAATTTGCTTGTCTATTTTTGCATCCACCATATCCTCCTATGCAGAAGAAGAAATTGAAGATTTTATTGATATTGCAGAATCGAAAGGTAAAATTATCGCTATTATCGAGGGGAAAAAGACAATTACCTTTGATCTTCGACCAAATGAGAAGGTGCTATGGAGTGGCTCAAAAGGTTATTTAGGTGCATTTTTGACTGATCTACATTTTTACGTAATATCCACTTCATTAGATGCTTGGCAGGCATTGCCTTTGAGGTTAGACGAATCAGGAAAAGGAGTTGCGTCCTTATCGGAGTATATTGCTTTGCTGGTAACCAAAGATCGTGCTGTCGGATTTGATGCAACCTCCAACCGATTTATTGAAACCCTACTTCCAATTCACGATGAGTTACTTGCAGCGGAAGCAGAAAGATATGTTGCTGTGGTGATAACATCCAGCCGAGCATTCGGTTTGGCAGCAGAATCTTCGGCTTTTACTGAAATTCACCTCCGAGTTGGAGAAACTTTAGAGGAAATAAAACTGACATATAGTAAAGCAACAATTCGCACTTCTGATCGCTTGCTAACCTTTGAAGCCTCAGGTTTGCCATGGAAAGAACTCAGACTTTACTAACGGTAGGTACGTTATGATACAAAGGCTATCTCCATCAATCGGCATTTATGTTGTTCTAATCATTGTTCTTGCGGCTTTGGGAGCAACGAATACATTTCTTCCTCAAGGATCACTGCTACCAGAACAACCGCTTCTCGTATCTAAGCCGGTAATGGCCCTTTTAACGGCGGGAATGATGTTGGTTGTCTATGGTGGTTTGGGATTCCTTGGATTGCGGCTTTCACAAAAGTTTAGTTTCCCTGCTCTTTGGGATCCTGCAGTCTCTAATCGCCAAAGGTTTTTGATCCCGGCTTATGTTGGTTTAGGCACCGGTGCCTTTTGTATTCTCGCGGATGTGTTTCTGCAGCGGTTGCATACATTGGGAGCACTTCCACATCCTCCTTTTCCAACTTCGATAGTTACTTCGGCTGTGGCGGGTATCGGAGAAGAAGTTATATTTCGGTTATTTTTCATTCCCTTTTTGATGTGGCTCATATCAACCTTGATATTAAAGGGGAAATGGCAGGATAAGGTATTCTGGGGGGTTACTATTTTCTCTGCACTTGTGTTTGCTTTAGGGCATCTGCAATCGGTAATGCTTGCATTCAGGATAGAGAGTGTTAATCAAGTGCCAACTGCTTTGATGAGTGAGATAATTCTCCTGAATGGAATCGTTTCATTACTTGCGGCATATTATTTTAGGCAATACGGTTTCTTAGCAGCAGTAGGTATACATTTCTGGACAGATATAGTGTGGCACGTGCTTTGGGGGTTGTTCCTATTTTATTGATTATTTACTATCAAACAAAGGCTTTTTGTACTTTTAAAAACTATGATTCTCCAACGTATCAGTATCCTACTGTAATGATAAGTCATAGTGATATCGCTTTCATATCTCAAGTGTATAATTGCGCCATCCAAGTTACTATCCAAGATTGTATATTAGGTATACGAAACTCACACTTTGACTGAAGTGTGTAAATCGGCTATGCTTACACAATCCGTATCCCGAGTTTTGAGTATTCGATTGCGCTTACTAATATGAAATGACATTAACCGATCATCTCCCTTCGTAATGCACAGGATATCCACTCCTGAAAAAATCCTTTAC
>JAFDDW010000327.1 GCA_019310665.1 Deltaproteobacteria bacterium | reverse complement strand
AATGGAGGATCACCATGAAAATAGCATTCATCGGTATGGGAACAATGGGCGTCGGAATGGCAATGAACATCCTCAAAGCAGGTCATGAACTCACGGTGCACAACCGCACCCGGGAGAAAGAAGCAAGCCTGGCAGCCGAAGGTGCCGCCCGCGCAGCTTCGCCCAAGGAAGCGGTATCAGGGGCTGAAATAATTGTTATCTGTGTCAGTGACACCCCGGATGTTGAGGGAATTATTCTGGGAGATGAGGGCGTCATCCATGGGGCCTCAGAAGGCTCCATCGTCATAGACATGTCCACCATCAGCCCCACCGCCACCCGCCGCATGGCTGAAAAGCTTGCTGAAAAAGGCGTTAAGATGCTGGATGCGCCGGTGTCCGGCGGATCTGAGGGCGCACAGAACGGAACCCTTTCCATCATGGTCGGCGGTGAGGAGGCGGTATTTGAAAAGGCATTACCGATACTGGAAACCATGGGGAAAACCATCACCCATGTGGGGACGTTCGGGGCCGGCCAGGTTACCAAAGCTATCAACCAGATTTTGATCTCCGGTACCTATCTGACCATGGCCGAAGGATTGACAATTGGGATGAAGGCCGGACTCGATATGGAAAAAGTACTGCAGGCCATCGGAGGCGGTGCCGCCAGCTCATGGGTGTTGCACAATAGAGGTGAGAATGTCATCAACAATACGTATCCACTGGGGTTCCGTCTCAGCCTGCACCTTAAAGATCTCAATATCGCCCTGGAAACGGCCCGTGAACTGGGAGCCACCCTTCCGGCCACGGCCCTGGTAGCCCAGATTGAAAACGGACTGATCGCGCGCGGATTCGGCGATGATGATGTTTCCGCCATAGCCCGCGCTATTCGTGAGCAGTCGGGGTTGGAGTAGTAAATTATTTGGCAGCGATTCAGCCACTAGGTACATTTATTCACAAATATTATTGCGTTTTCCGGGGTTTTTTTTAACCGCAGAGCACGCAGAGAACGCAGAGCGACAAAATACTTTGGCCGTTCCCAGCGCAGCCGGCATATATCCTTTTAGCCTTTCTCTGCGCTCTCAGCGATCTCGGCGGTGAGATTTTTATATATTATCGTATTTATGAATTTGTGCACTAAGACTCAAAAGCTCAAAAACATAACTTTGACTGTGAAAGGGAGATAAAACCCATGACTTTTGAAACCGCTTTTTCAATGGACACATCCAGCATAAAATATGGCCCCGGCGTTACCCGGGAAGTGGGCTGGGACCTAGAAGAACTGGGGGCGCGCCGCGTGATGGTGGTCACCGATCAGTATATGACTGAAAGTGAGGCGGTTTCTGTCACCCTTGAATCGTTGCGCAAACATGGTATCGATGCTGTGCTTTTCGATCAAGCCAGTGTTGAGCCGACGGATATCTCCTTTAAAGAGGCCATAAAGTTTGCCGAAGATGGAAATTTTGACGGATTTTTGGCCGTCGGCGGCGGTTCCAGCATGGATACTGCCAAAGCGGCCAATCTCTATTCTACCTTTCCGGCGGATTTAATGACCTACGTGAATCCGCCCATCGGCAAAGGCATTCCCGTACCGGGCCCGTTGAAGCCACTGGTGGCTGTGCCCACAACAGCCGGCACCGGCAGCGAAACCACCGGTGTGGCCATTTTCGATTATCTGGAAATGAAGGCCAAGACAGGCATCGCCCACCGTGCCCTGCGCCCGGCCAAAGGTGTTATAGATCCCAACAATACACGCTCTCTGCCTAAAATGGTGGCTGCCTGCACCGGCCTGGACCAGTTGACCCATGCCCTGGAGGCGCTGACGACGTTACCTTATAGCCAAAGACCGGCTCCCGACCACCCCAAAATGCGCCCGGCCTACCAGGGGGCCAACCCCATCAGCGACATCTGGGCCTCACGGGCACTTGAAATGATTGCCAAAAATCTGGTGCGCGTCATCGAAGATCCGTCGGATGACGCCGCTCGCGGCGAAATTCTGCTGGCAGCGACCTACGCCGGTATCGGATTCGGAAACGGCGGTGTCCATCTGGCCCACGGCATGTCCTACCCGGTATCAGGCATGGTTCGTGATTATGTACCCGAAGGCTATCCCCCCGGACACCCGATTGTGCCCCACGGTATGGCCGTCGTCCTGCATGCGCCGGCCGTGTTCAGATTTACCGCTTCAGCCAACCCGGAGTTGCATTTGCACGCCGCCCAGCTGATGGGCGCAGACATCTCCGGTGCCCGTCCGGAAGAAGCGGGGGAAGTCCTTTCAAAAGCCGTGCTGGGTTTGATGCGCAAAGTCGGCATGCCCAACGGCCTGGCCGCTGTCGGGTTTGGGCCGGAAGATGTCGACAAGCTTGTCGAAGGAACCCTGCCCCAACACCGGGTAACAAAGCTGTCCCCGCGCCCGGCCAGTGCGGAAGATTTGAAACAGTTGTTTTTGGATTCAATGGAGTTGTGGTAAAAAAGCAGAGGACAGAGTTTTGAATGTGAAATTCGGAATGCGGAATGCGGAAAGAAAAAAAGAGGACAGAGTTTTGAATTCGGAATTCGGAATGCGGAATGCGGAAAGAAAAAAAAAGACAGATGACGGAGGTCAGAAGCTTTCGATTTCGGATTTCGGATTTGGGATTGTAAGCGCATGGCGCATAGGGCATAGTGTTTGAATCTCCGAAAGCCACGATTTAATATACATTAAACCTTAACCGTCTGCCTTGGACCGTATAACCGCTATATTCTTTTGGCCCTGGGCGTACGCCCTGCGCCCTACGGCCTTGAGCCTTCAACCTTATACCTTACACCTTATACCCTAAACCCTATACCCTTTATCTTTGACCTCTGTTTTCTGACCTCTTGGAGAATAATATGCAACTTGTTAAATATCTAGATAAATTTACCTATCAAGTAATATTATCCGCCAACTACCATCGACTCACCAGAGAGGGGATATCAATAAACAAAAAGGCAGGACCATGAAAGGCCCTGCCTTTTTGTTTATTTGGCTCTCTTAAATGCCGTTGTTTTCTTGCCTGGATATCTTCACATATATTGGAAGCCCAGCAGAAAAGATGCACGCACATTCGAGATGCTAAATAATTGTAAAATTATATATTCAAGAATAATGCCAAACTTCGAAAAAAAATTTTCTAAATAATTTCAGAACCTTATAAAAATAGATAAAATCGGGTTTTCCCGCCAAAGTGTCAATTTTCCGTCAGTCTTGTCAAATTCTCATAAATTTAAGCGATTCGGAAGCTATTGCATATACTATCAACAAGTTTTTTAAATTGTTGGCGAATGATCATGTGCCAGGGATTACGGGATTAAAGATGAAGAGTGGAGGGCATAGAGCAAGTAGTAGCTGGAAGTTCGGGCCTTCGGCAGGGAAGCTAAAAATCCCAACCGCTTGGCTTATTCAGATTCTAAAGGCAACGGTCTTCAACCGGATGCTTTGGCTGCTTCCTGGGAAAAAATCCGTGAAATGTCCTACTAAAATATTTTCTCCACCCACGCCCCTTTCTGCTTTGTCTCGCATTAGTAATTACGGAATGCTAACCGTGTTTCCATTACCACAAAATGTAGAATTATCTCCGTGAGTTCTATCCTCCGAAGCCATTCGATAACTAAAAATAATTTGACCTCGGGTGCTTTCGATTTGTTGCCGATCGCCCTGTTCAATCCACCCTTCCCAGAGCGTGGTTTCGCCGGAACCGTCGGCATCCATTTCGGTCACATACACATGCACCTTTTCCATTGATGCTTCCAGCCAACAGGATTTATCGTCGGCCCAAATAGCGGATGGAAAAAGCAAATTCGTCAAGAGAAGAGCCAAAAGGCCCAGGGCGATTATGCAAATGTTTGCAAGTCTGGAGTTCATCGTTCAGAGTCTCCTTTCCTTCATGGGTTTTCACAGGTTCAAGGTTTACCATTCCCTCCGGCTTCCGGCTTGTAGCGCCTACAGCTCGAAAAGGCCGGAGGCAAGGCTACCTATCAGCAATATCCTAACCCGGAGAGCCGGAA
>JAFDDW010000326.1 GCA_019310665.1 Deltaproteobacteria bacterium | reverse complement strand
AATCGCAATCATATTAGAGTGGTCTGGATTGAATATTTATGGCTGAAAGCATCTGAACGATAATAAAGCAGAGCCTATCAAAGACCCTGCTTTATTAACTATTAGGTATACATCTCTCCGAAATTACATTGATTCATAAATGGGTCAAGAAAGACGTTCCAGAAGAGCTTCAGAAAAAATATGGCGGCCATCCTGAACAACTCTTTTTCAACTAAATACAAATTGGAAGGTCATCACAAGTTGTATAACCTAAATCCTCTCCACTCACATTAATGGTTACGCTACCATCATTATGAAATGCGATTGTTGCCTCGCCGTTACCTGAAAGTTTAACCTGGCCTGAGGTTGGACACTGGCTTGATTCGGGAAAAAATACAGGTTCAATAGTTTCAATGGTAACCCACCCGTTTAAACATGCGCCCTTGTATTGACCGTTTATAGTAATAAATTCACCTGGAACGGAATCCGCTATAGTCTCCTGTGCACTAATGGCAACATTTTTGTAACTCTCATTGAATTGATTTCCGTCAATGGTACCAGAGAAAGATCCGTTAATAGTAAGGGTAGCTTCCACCATTTCATTAGATCCATCGTACTTTACGCTGCTGAAAGCCATCATCCAATTATTGTAATCCATTTCGACGGGAGTTTCTTCAAAAGTTCCATTAATAGATCCGTCCAGTGAAATACTCATGCCCGTCATGTATTCATTTTCATCATACTGTATACCAGTAAAATCCATAGTGAGATTTAAGGTTATATCAGAATTGTCAACTTGATTTTGGTACCTTAAGTTGTTGAAATACATTCTAAGTTCTGATGGGGTTATAGCGCAGAGGTCGCCTTGGAAATCTATAGCCATGATCCCATTCATTGTATTAGACCCCTCTTGACAATTAACAAATGTTAATTCCATTGTGGCATTTTGTACTTGGCTACAATCTGCTGGGTCATCAGGACCATCCCAGGTCAAAGTTGTGGTAACGGATCCTCCTCCAGTGCAATTTGATTGCTCAGAAGAAGATCCCGCCGGGTGAAGTGAGGAATAAGCACCAAACAATTTATCTCCTTCAGTCTTTTCTTTGTTAAATATCAAATCGTCTGCATGTTTCAAAAGAGTTTTAGGAGAATATGCGCCGCTTGCAATATCCAGGGTAATTGGCAATGTTGCAGCTTCGATTCCTGTGGTTATGTTCCCAATTGCAGACGCAATTTGAGGTGCGGTGGAAGAGTCTATTGTACCTTGTACGGGTGTGACGACTCCATCGTCACCACCACCACCACAAGCGATGATTGTCATGAGACCCAATGCAACAATACATAACAGATTAATAAACTGAAGGCCTTGTAACTTAATAATTCTTTTTAGTAACATGCTCTAACCTCCTATCTATAGTTTTTATTTGACCAATGTAAGAAATCAAAAAATAGCCTTAAAGATGATAGTTGGTTAATGTTTTATTAATGAAGGAATCAATTAAAACCAGAAAGCGAGAGAGAAATAGTGGGCAGAATCAGCAGGGCAAGACAAGTTTAGAGATAGAAATCGAATCGAAATAGAGTTTTGATTTCAATGGATTATTTTTTATTCTAATAAAAATATTTTAATGGTGTCAATATTATTATTATTATATTAGATAGATATATCACAATGTGGCATTGATAGATTTGGTTTGTCGATGGAATGAGTTGATGTGCTTGATTACAGATACCTTTCCATAAACACAAGTTCAAGCATTTCAATTTCCAGTACATATATCCTGTTTCTTACAAAATTGCAAAAAAGACAAACCCAGCGAAAGAAGTTTGCCCTTATTAAAAAACGATATCACAGGTTCTGAATCCACTGTTAAGATTTTGGATACATAGCAGTACACACAAGTTTTCCGTGCTTGATTTAAGGTCATCGAACAACACTGGGCATTTATTTCTTCTTTTCAATTTTCAATTTTCGTTTTTCCTTTGGATTAAGCTGGGCCTTTTTCTGTTGTTCCCTTTTGCCTTTGTCTTTTTTCCCTTTATCACCCATATCTGTTTCTCCTTGTTTAATTGTGCCGGACTGTGGCGGCGAAACCCCGTGTTTAGTCGTAGAGGGTATCATTATGTGGTTTTGCTATATATTATCAATAAAAGCTACAATGGTTTGCCAAAACAACAACCAGAAGTTAGTTCGTGCTGATTACATATATCGCATAATTTCCAGCAAAAAGCAAAAAGGCAAACCCGATGAAATGGATCTGCCTTTATAAAAACGATATCACAACCTCTGAACCTACTGTTAAGATGTTGGATACATAGCAGTTATCACAAGTTTGCTTAACATTCAGGATCACCCGTATCCGAATGCAGGGAGTGGACACTTAAGGATGTCGGATGCATCCTTTTGTTATGCTCAGTTTAATTTCCATTCTTTTTTGGATTTGACGCAATCCCTCAAATACAAATCTATCAGATTTTGTTAGGGAATGTCCGTTTTGGAAGAAAGACCTTTGAAATATTAAATAGTTGCTTTTCATTTGTTTCTCATTTCACCAATTTGAGCGGAATTGAATATTGTGGGGACATTGGGAAGTGGAGGCTTATCGCCATACATTTTCCTGAATGATTGTACAAGTTTTTGAATTCCGTCCTCCAAGGAGGTTTGTGGTCTGTAGCCTAACGACTTAAGTTTTTCAATATCGCCCACTAACCGATAGGTGTCTTCTGTGATTTCCCGATTGGCTTCTATTGTTGCTGTTTTACCGGTGGCTTTATCTATTGCTTCCACAAGTTGGCGCATGGTGGTTTCTGTGCCGCTACCCACATTGTATTGTTCTCCCAACTTGCCTCTCTCCGCCAGAATCAGCATGCCCCGCACTACATCATCAACATATACAAAATCACGGGTTTTCCTGTCAGGGTCGCCAATAACGGGAATTTTTCCATTGTTGATATGCCAGCTTGCATATCGGGATGGTTCCACAAGTGTTGCTTTCATATTTTCACCCGGACCGTAAACACAAAAGGGCCTGATTGACACAATCGGCAGTCCCCAAGTATGATAATAGGCCGTTGCCAGGATCTCCACAGCTCTTTTTCCGGCCCCATAGGGAACGAAAGGATCCCGGGGGTGCTCTTCAGATATGGGAAATATCTGCGGTATGCCGTAAACGGAGGCAGAAGACACATTGACAATTCGTTTCACTTTTGCATCCCGAGCTGCATAAAAAATGTTTGTGGATCCTATAACATTATTGCTAAAGTCAACTTCGGGCTGGGTTACTGATAGAGAACCATTGGCATTTGCAGCAACATGGAATATCAAATTGGGTTTATGTTTCATCATAATATCATGGATCCGGACTTTTTTTCTTATATCTTCCTTTATCCAGTTAACTTGATTCGATTTGATGGTTGGTTCAACCCTATCGATAAGGATGATTTTTTTATTGAGCGTAATAAGCTTATCAACCAGATGACCTCCAATAAAACCCGAACCACCTGTTACTAGAATGGTTTCGTATTTACCAAGCATTATTTCTCTATCATCATTTTTCATACTTGTTCCTTTTTAACTGAAACGAGCACTACTTGCCAATAAAAGCAGTAGTGCGATTCACCGGAATAATCTCGGACTATATTCGATAATCTTCTATATTTCAAGGACTGCACTACTGTCGAAACATAGCCGTTGTGCTCGGTAACCAGTGATTATATAGTTTTTTTTTCTTGGCTATTGCCGTTAATAAGATCTGGATAACATGCATTCTGTAATGTTATCCAAAAACAAGTTGCTATTGTTTATCGGCCGTAAGTTACTGTTTGGCTAAAGACTGCCAAAGAACCCTCTTCAGTTAGGTTTTAAGTACATGTATCTTGCCAGTACAACAGGTTTAGGCATCTTTCCATTACATATATCTTATTTCTTACAAAAATGCAAAAAAGGCAAACCCTCGAAAAAGGATTTGCCCTATTTAAAAACGATATCACAACCAATTGAAACGTTGCCAAAACTCAAGATACATAGCAGGTATC
>JAFDDW010000325.1 GCA_019310665.1 Deltaproteobacteria bacterium | reverse complement strand
TTTTTGCCTCCGGTAACGTCCGCATACAGATGATTGGCCTTCAGGTTTTCGTCGATAACAAAGGGTTCCAGATCGCGGTAGTTCAAGGAGCTGAAAAAATTATAGAACATTTTGCGCACAATCGTACCGGCTTCCGGATTGGAGGTTTTATTTGCAAAAGGCAGGATGGCCACCTTAAAGGGTAGCTTTTCTTCTTCAAGGACCGTAGGGGCGGGCGAGGGTTCCAGAATCCGAAACACACAGGATACGCTGCCCGTTACGATAAAAATGGCCAACAATGCTGCGATAAAAAGGTTCTTCATTTTCTGTTATCCCAATACCAAGAAAAAATTTGGCTGTTTGCCCTTGTGAAAACCTGCAGCCGGAGGCTCCCCATAATCTATAGCGAGTTCGCCCACTGCTACCAGGGTTTATCGGAATTCTTCTTGTCAGTTTCATCTTCGAATAGATATTTCATAATCCAGGAACTTTCAGCCCCCGACTCTTCAAGCAGTCGCTTGATTTCTTCTTTTTTCTCTGCCTGCTCATTTTCCCGATCCTTCTTGCTTTTTGTCCAAGATTTCTTTTTTAACGAAGTTTTGGTCGGTTTTGATTTTCGGGCCAGGATCCTGGCATCTGATAATTTTTCACGGCAGATTTTCATTTTATTATTTACTTGCTTATTGTCCGTATCAATCAGATAGTAGCGTTCAAAATAAGAAAGTGTTTTGGTCCATTTCTTTTTGGAGAAATATTTTTCACCGTTGACGCGGTAAAATTCCTTCATCTGGTCAATGCGTTTGAGTGCCAGTTCGTGACCGGGTTCCAGGGTCAGAACGGCCCGGTAGAGAACAAAGGCATTTTGATTCACCGGCTTGAGATACTGCTGTGCCTGGAAATGGGCATCGGCTTCTTTCAAAAGCTGCACCAGGGTCTGATCCTGGCGGGAATGCTGCTGGTGAGCGAGCCAGATTCGTCTGATGGCCTTGTGCGCCTCTTCATAGTAAATGCTGTCCTCTTTTATGGCTGAATATTGCTGTAAGGCCGGCTGGAGTTCGTGGGCCGATTCCAGCCGATGTGCCAGGGTTAACCGGTAATAGTCCAGTCGGTCCCAGAGGACTTCGGCTTCTTTTCCGGCCCCGTATTCCGAAAGGTATTCTTTTAAATAGGCCATGACGGATTCCAGATCTTCATGTCGGGCTTTTTGCTCGGAAATGGCCAGAGCTGTTTCGGCCAGAAGTTCCATTACCTGTTGGGTATTCTCCTGGGTAAGATCTGAACCTATAAGATGTACAAGGGCATTATAGGCCGGCTCATATTTTTCGGCTTTTATCTGCTTGGAAACGGACTTTAGTGCCAATTTGACCCGTAAGGGGGCATAAGCCTGAAAGTAACCGAAATAACCGGCAAAAAGGAGCAACAGAAAAATGGAAAGCCAAAAACCCCATCCTGATTTTGTTTCTTGAGTACCCGGTTTTATTTCAGCTTTTCTCACGTCTTCGGGACGATCGGAAATAAACACCAGTGTGGCATTGCCGATTTTGAGCTGATCACCTCTGTAAAGACGCTTTTCGGCAATGGCGATCTCGTTTAACAACAACGGATTGGTTGTACTCACATTTCGGATGACATATTCATTGTTTCGCTTTTCAATCACACAGTGTTTGCGCGAAACCAGCGGATCATGAAGATTAAGATCGGCTTCTACGGATCGCCCGATGACAAGTTTGGTCTTGTCCAGGGGGTAGATCTTGCTTTGACCGGAAACCGATGTGCAGACCAGGCGAGGTCCAATTGCTTTCTCCTGCCCCTTTGTCTGGGTAATGACCATCGTTTTCGCTTCAAGGGGGACGTCTGCAGTTAGCTTAGTCGAATTTTTGCCTTCCCGTATTATTTCTGTCATGGTTTTCCTGAAGATGAGTGTTTACTGATAGAATAATATAACGGTACAAAGGTTATATCGGCAGTTTTGTGTCATCCTTTAGTAGGAAACTGTAAATTTTGTTCATGTTTTTTCAATATTTTGGGACCTGATTTTATTTTTTTTAAACCGGTTTACTGGCTTTATCCGGACTTATCTTTATCCAATTCGTCAGATATATCGTAATTCAATTTAACTATTTGTTTTTATTTATAATACCAGGAGATATGAATGGCGACGGTGAATTGTGATACGAGGCAACGGTGAGAAGGGGAGATCCTACTTACCATGGCCAGATCCGTGCGAGGTATTCCAGGCTCGGCCAGAGGTCTTCTTATTTATTATGGAGTTTTCAGATCAGGGCCTGGTTCCGGGCCAAGCGCAATAGTTAAGTGGTAAACGCCGTGATCCAGCTTGGCCGTTACCGGTGCTTCTTCTTTCTCAAAAACTTTCATCATGCCCTTGTTGGTTGACAGCACATCGGCCGTCAGATACTGGATGCCCCGATCCTTGGACAGCCGGATCAGCAGTCTGTACAGATAGGTTGCAATGCCGATGCCCTGGTATTCCTCGTCCACCACAAAGGCTACATCAGCGTAGGGGTCTTTTTCATCCCGGATGAATCTTGCTTCTGCAATTATGTGGCCCTGACCGGGTTCTCCCACGACACCGACAATGGACATCACCCGGCTGAAATCAATATTGACGTAACCCTGAATTTTGGAATGGGGCATGGTTTTTATGGGCGCAAAATACCGGTAGTAAACGGACTGGTCGGAAAACCGGTAAAACAGTCGGCGCATTTCTTCTTCGTCGGATGGCTTGATGGCCCGGAACCTCACTTTTACATCGCCTTTAAAGGTGCTTTGCAGGTTTATCTCCGCCGGATAAAGGTGGGCGGATTCCTTTATAAAAATTTGATCCGGGTAAAGAATTTTTTCTTTTTTGGCCTGTTCCACAAGGCTGGCGCGATCATCCGGGTGGGCGATCTCGATCAAGGCCTGAGCGCGTTCTCTCACCGTGCGACCACTCAGGCTGGCAACGCCGTATTCGGTGATCACCATGTCGACCGATTCCCGGATACTGAACTGATTGGGAAATTCTTTAACTGACATTACAATATTTGATTCCTGGTTGCGGTTCCGACTCGGTAGGCCGAAGATGGTCTTCCCGCCCCGGGATAACTCCGCGCCGTGAAAAAGATCCATGATATCACCAGGCCCGGCAGTTACGTTGCCTTTTCCGAAGTGCAGTGCAATGCGGCTGGCAATATCTACCTTGCGCGCCGGCAGCACCGCTATAAAACGGGGATTTTCTCCGATTAGGGCCGGGGTGAACACTTTGTCGATGCCTTGAAATTCTACCAGCGGGTTGCGGTTCAGCCAGCGCATCAGCTCCGGGGTTCCAAAGGCATAACAGGTCAGCGATTTACCTCTGAAAATTTCTTTGTAGCGGTTGGTAACGGCGCCGCTTTTTACCAGATCCATCAGCGAGTCCATAAAAAAAGGCGTATGGATACCGAGGTGGCGTTTGCGCACCAGGTGCCGGCTGAGAGCCTCGAACAGGGGACCGAGAGAAAAGGCCAGGCAGCTGCCGTCCTCGATCACCGAGGCCACATTGGCGGCCACCCGATCGAAAACTTCATCCACTGGCCAGCGCTCAAAATAGATTGGTTTTTCCGTGGAACAGACCAGAAAATCAAAATCCGACAGCGGAACAAATGTATCCCCCTGGGTGATGGGAATATCCGGGTTGATTTCACCGACCACCAGCGAGGCCTGTTCCATCGCCTGGCGGCCGACATCCACCGCTACTCCCAGACTGCAGTAGCCCGCTTCATTGGGTGGTGTAATCTGAACAAAAGCCACGTCGATGGGGATTCTGCCCGATTCTATTAACCGGGGTATTCTCGAAAAACTGCTCGGAATCAGATCTACCCGCCCGGCTGTAATGGCTTCGCTGGCTACCCATCCGGAATAAAAGGTTTTAAGCCGGTAGGCGTTGGAATTCAAGGCTTCTACGGATATGGCATCGCCCAGACTTACCAGCTGAATCAGTTCGAGATCTTTGAGATTGGACGAATGGTGGGCCATCAGGTGTTTGACCAGGGTTCGGGGCTCTCC
>JAFDDW010000324.1 GCA_019310665.1 Deltaproteobacteria bacterium | reverse complement strand
GAGGAAAATTTTGATATCATCCCCGGCCCCAATGGTTATGATTTTATTGAATCTGAAGCCCATTTTGCCACCGACGGGCAAAAGGTGACCGCCATGCTTCAGAATTCGATTATCTGTGCCGTCAACCACCCGCGGTTTGAAGGCCGAAAACCAACCATTGCCTACATTGAGGAAGGACCTTACGCCATCCCGATGGCCGTGGAGTGAACTTTTAAATTTGGTTTAAAACCCTCCTGATCCTCCGTGATCCTCCCAATTCAAACTTTCAAATCACTAATAAGCCCAAATATTTAAGGTTTTTCAAATATTGCCGATATGTTGGTTGAGAAATTTAAATTAGTACTTAATTTCTACACTTATATTATTCGGTTTTCTCTTTCATATTGATTCGCGCCCGATAATTTGGAGAAAAATGAACGCAATTATTGTCAGCGACCTGCATATGGGGTCGCGCTACTTTCAATCTGGAGCCTTTGGTGGCTTTCTCGATAACCTCCCCGATATTGATGAACTCATTTTGAACGGAGATGTGCTCGATCGGCCCCAGGCTAAATTGGCAGCGGCGCACCAGCAAAACCTCGACCGGATTGAGCATCTTTCAAAAAAGCTCAAGGTCGTCTGGGTGCGGGGCAATCATGACAATGGTTATGTACCGGCCAAATTGGGAAAGATAGCGTTCTGTCGGCAATACGCCTTCGATCATCGAATCCTTGTCACCCATGGTGATATTTTTGACAATATTATGCCCCGCAGCCGGGCCTTCATGGAAGCCTTCAGGCTGATGCATGACTTAAGGGTCAGGCTGGGGGCCCGCCCGGTGCACGTGGCGGAATATGCCAAAAAGTGGAAAGCCTTTTACAGGGTTTTGCGAAATAACGTCATGCGCAATGCCGTCAACTTTGCCGTTAAAAGCGGTTACAAAGCCGTCACCTGCGGCCACACTCACTTTGCCGAGGACACGGTGGTAAACGGTGTCCGGTACATCAACACCGGCGCCTGGACGGAGTATCCCGCTCATTACCTTTACGTCAAGTCGGACAGCATGGCTTTATGCCGGGTGGATCATGCCCAGATACGCGTTGCGGATTACGGGTTGCGGGTTGCGCGGTTTGAACTGCAGAAAAACCGAAGTTCGGTAACGCGAACCCCGTAACTCGCAACCCGCAACCCATCCGTTCAATCTATTCAATCCCAACTCCCGAATCCCAAATCGAAAGATCCGTTCAATCCAAAATTCCGAAATCCCAAATCCCAAATCGAAAGATCCGTTCAATCCGAAATCCCAAATCCGAAATCGAAAGGCCTGGTCAATTGTTTTTGCGTACCAGCATCAGCGTATTGCCGGTTACACTCAAACTGCTCAGCAGCATGGCCGATACGGCCACCAGGGGATTGAGCAGGCCGCTCATGGCGATGGGGATGCTGACGGCATTATACAGGAAAGTAAATCCGAGATTCTGCGAAATTTTTCTATTCACCTGCCTGGCAAAGTCTAAAAATTCAATAATTTGGTTAGGCTCGCCACGCATGAGGGTAATGTCGGCGGCTTCTTTGCTCAACTGGCCGCCGGAATGAACCGCCATGGATAGATCCGCTTGCACCAGGGCCAGGGCGTCGTTGATACCGTCGCCCACCATGGCCACCTGATAGCCCTGTTGTTGCAGTTCGGCGACGTAGTCGGCTTTGTCTTGGGGAAACCGGCCGCCGTAGGATTGCCGGATAGCAATTTCTGTTCCGATGGTTTTAGTCGTGCGATCGCCGTCGCCGGAGATCAGTGACAGGCGGCAACCCCGCCTGCGCAGCTCCTCGACGGTCGACAGGGCATCCTTGCGCAGGCGATCTCCGAAAACAAACACGGCGGCAAGCTGTCCTGCGATGCCCAAAAATACAAAAGAATGCTGCGGTTGTTTTCTGAGTATGTTTGCTGCAGATTCGGAACCATCGTTTTCAAGTTCCCGGGCCAGATACTCCGCCGATCCGATTTTCACCTGCCCGTCTATGGATTCACCCATCAACCCTTTTTCATCGACACGGACATTTACGACGGCTTCGGGTTGGATCTTGTTATCATTGGCATATCTCAGAATTTCAGTACCGATAAAGTGGTCGGAATTTTTTTCCAGACCGGCGGCCAGGGCCAGGGCCTGGTTAGAGGATATCCGGGAAATCGGAATAACTTCCTTTAAATTCCATTTTCCTTCCGTGATGGTTCCGGTTTTGTCGAACACAAAGGCATCGATCTTTTCGGCCCTTTCAAAAGCTGAAAAATCTCGCACCAGAATGCCTTTTTTTCCGGCGATAGAGATGCCGGCAACCCGGGCCAGAGGAATGGCAATACCCAGGGCGCAGGGGCAGGAGATCACCATGACCGTTACGGCCCTGAGCATGGCCTCCCCGGTTGGAAGGCCGTTGAGCCAACATACCAGCGCCGTGCCTGCTGCCAGTGCAATGATGGCCGGGACGAACCACTGCAAAATTACGTCCGTCTTTCCCTCCAGCGGTGTTTTCGTCAGCAGGGTTTTTTCGATGATCTCCATCATCTGGCCCAGGGTGGAGTCTTCTCCGGTTTTCTCGGCTTTAAAGCTCAGAGGTCCCTTGATGATCCGGGTACCGCTTCGTATGATGTCCCCCGGCTCTTTGCCGACCGGTAGGGGTTCACCGGTTAACGAGGACTCATCCACCAATCCTGATCCGGAAGTAATTTTTCCGTCTGCGGCCACGATCTCATTTTCCTCGACCCGGACGATATCGCCGCGTGCCAGTTGTTGCGCTGAAACAAAGCGACCCTCGGGGTATTGATCGGTGCAAATCCTGACTTTTGTCGGCCTTAATGATAGAAAATTTTCCAAACTTTCCAAGACCCGATTTTTGGCACGGCTCTCAAGGGTTTTGCCCAGCAGAACAAGGGTGATCAACATCGCCGTGGTGTCATAATATAGATGGATCTGGCCGACAAACAGGTTTACGGTGCTGTAAATATAGGCGCTCAATGAGCCCATTATGATTAATGTTTCCATGCTGAAAGCCGCATGGGTGATTCCGGCCCAGGCTTTTTTGAATAATTCAAAACCGCCATAGGCCAGCACGCAGGTGGCCATGATGAAAGCCGGCCATGAGAGTTTGTAGATGGTGTCCCGGGACAGTTCGATGAAAAATCCCGTATAAAGGGCATAGGACAGCATCATGATGTTCATGGTCAGAAAAGCCGATACGGCAAAGCGGATAAACGCTTTGCGACCTTCAAGCACATTCTGGGATTCAGCGGGTTCGGCAGCCTTATACCCTAATTTGCCCACTGCTTTGATGATATCAGGGGGGGATGTTTGAATCGGATTGTAATTTATCTGAAGCCTGTCTGTGGAAAAATTGCACGCTGAATCAATGATGCCGGCAGTTTGTTTCAAGGTCTCGTCAATCAACCAGGCACATGCCGGGCACCACATATTTCCGATCTTCAGGTTCAGTCTCAGCACATCCCCGTTGCCGGTAGATCCGGAATCCGGATTCCCCAGGTCTAACCGGATTGCTCCGTCCGAAGATGTTTTATCCGCGATGGTCGTCTTTGAGACTAAATCGGCCTCAGATTTCGGTATGATGCCGTTTTCCTGACATTTCTTGAATAGCTCAGTTTCTCTGAATGAATCCGGGTCATTCGAATCGGCTGCTTCGAACAGGATGGTAAAGACCTGACGGCATCCCGTGCAGCAAAACCGGTAAGTCCGGTCTGAAAATACTGCTTCAACTGTTCCGGCGCGCAAAGGAAGGCCACAGAGGTCGCAGGATGATTCGGGGTTAAATAATTTATTTTTCTCTGTGGATTGAGTAGGGCTATGACTGGAAGTGTCGCTCATGAAGATTTGGAATATCGCAGTATTGCTGTAACCGCAAGGTATATTCGAGGAGAGTCATCCTATGCTTCAAAAACCGACGCGTAAAATCCCAATTTTCAATGACCAAAACGTTTGGAATTTTGAATTTTGGTCATTGTTATTTGCCCTTCGACTTGGCTCAGGGCGGTGAGTCCT
>JAFDDW010000323.1 GCA_019310665.1 Deltaproteobacteria bacterium | reverse complement strand
AATTATTTAACAGGGTAAATAATTTGGTGCTTGAGATTTGAAATTTTGTGTGCAGGAAAATGTGTTTAACTCGCAAAATATAAGGAGATATCAGATGGGCAATAAAAAAATATCTATTCTGGCTGTTCAGCAGGCAAAAGAGGAAAACCGCAAATTGACCATGGTGCTATCCGTTTGGATTACTGGCGGATGAGGCCGGTATCGATATTGTTCTGGTCGGTGATTCACTGGGAATGGTTGTTATGGGACTGGAAGGAACCGTCGCGGTCAATATGGAACATATGATCCACCACATCCGTGCAGTCACCCGCGGGTGCAAAAATCCATTTATCGTCGGGGATATGCCGTTTATGAGTTACAATACCTCGATCCGGGAAGCTATTATTAATGCCGGCCGACTCCTTAAAGAAGGGGGCTGTGAATCCATCAAACTGGAAGGCGGTGTTGATTTTGCTCCGACCATTGAATCCATCGTCAAGGCCGGAATACCGGTACAGGGGCATATCGGACTGACACCCCAGACGGCTGGTGCGCTGGGCGGCTTTAAAATGCAGGGTCGTGATGCTGCTGCCGCCAAACAGATCATCGATGATGCCAAAGCCCTGGAAGATGCCGGAGTTTTCTCGATGATTTTGGAAGCCGTGCCGGCTCCCCTGGGAAAACTGGTGGCTGAAGCGGTTAAAGTACCGGTCATCGGAATCGGTGCCGGCCCGGACGTTGACGGGCAGGTACTGGTAACCCATGACATGATCGGACTGTTTGACAAATTCGTACCGAAGTTTGTCAAACAGTACACCAATATCAGAAAAGTTATCCTGGGCGCCTTAAACGAATACAAACAGGAAGTCGAAGACGTGAAATTTCCGGCACCCGAACATTCTTTTAAAATGCCGGATGAGGCCCTGGCACAACTCCAGAAATTGATAGAAAAATAGCAATTTATATCTAATATGCCAAAACCGAGGTACTCGAAGAAGTGCCTAAAGTTAAGGTTCGCCCCGATTTGGCATGCGTGAATTATATCTAAATACGGTTTAGCTTGAGCGGGTTCGCGGAGAGAGCCTCGTTGGCCGCTTTCAATTTCTCTTCTCCTGAGATGACTGCAACCGCCTTCTTTTCTTGGTCTCCATCAAAATATTTTTCGGCCGCCTGAATCACCTGCTTGCGCGTAAGGCTCAAAAGCCGGGTTTTAAATTGCATCCGCATATCATCGGACAGGGAAATAATTTTCCGGTAAAAGGCTTTTCTGGCAGCCGGACCCGGGGGATCGGGTTTGTCAATTTCAGAACATACCTGCAGGATAGCTTCATTCACATCTTCGTCGTCGAAACTTCCCGAGCGAATAAAAGCCGCCGCATTGTCAAAGGCCTTCAGGGTGGCTACGATATGGGGGTCACGATAGGAAGCCAAACAGAACAAACCGTCTTCAGGGCTGTACAGGGCAAATCCGCCATAAGCGCCGCCTTTTTCTCGAATCTCACGATGCAGATACATGGAGCGTAAAATTTTGCTGATTATAGACAACGCCGCGGCATCTTCATGTTCCATGCGCACTGTTTCAAAGGCCAGGGCCACAAAAGAAACGGCTGACGATGTGCTCCACCCTTCTCTGATCCTTCCATCTTCCATAGTGACGGCCGGAGCTTTAAAACCAGCATTATCGCCGTCTTTAAAACCACTAAATAGTGTTTGTGCACAATCGCGGGCATCAGATAATACTGAATTTTCTCCAATCAGGGCCATCTGAAAATTTTCCTGTGTAAAAAGTGTCTCTCCGATGGTCGCCAGGTCAAGAGATAAAGATTTGAGTCGGTCATCGTCAAGCTCATCAACCAGCCGTTTGATGGTCTGCAACTGGTGGACCCCATTCCAGGTTTCACTCAGCTTACGGGTCGATGATAAATTCCTGGATGCCAGCGAAATGGCTAAACGATGGCCGTTGTGGACGACCATTGATTCTAGCCCGGCCCGATACTCGAGCAAAAGGTTCTTCAATCGGGTTAAATCGGAAAAATCAGAATGATGCAGCAACTCCTGGATGATATCAAACATTTGATCCCGATTTCTGAATAGGCATTTGCCATTAAAGGAGATAAACGGTATACAATCCCCCGGCCCGTCAAACCGGGTGCGAGCGTGAGTCGACAAACCGATACCCCCGGTATACGCATCAATGCGCTGCGCCATCTCGGCATAATCGCGGATGGTGGTACCCATCCGGGAAGCCGCATAACAGAAAAATGGTGCCAGCGGCAAAAGTTCGCCGGACAGGGTACCGCTTCCGGCCGCCGCCGCAAAATAAAAAATACCGGAAGTGGCCTGGTTATATAGGGTGGCCTTCAAAGCGACTTCCCTGGCGGTTTCTCTAATAATTGGGACAGACGGCGGAATGTCTTGGCGGTTAAGCGTGGGAAGGCAGCCAATATCCTCTTCAGTTTCCTGCAAACGCAGCAGCGCTTCGGCATCCTGTTTTAGCTTGTCACCATCTGTTCGGGACAAATCCTTTTTGATGCGGTCAAGTTCGGCACGCAGACGCAGGTTTTCGCTTTGCGCCATTTCTTGATCCGGCAACAGCGACATTAGAATCCGGTGGGGGTTATCCAAAAAGTATTTTTTGATCCGATTTTCGAAGAAATTTCCCCTGGCCAGCTCACTTTGCAGCCTTGCAAGATCGGCATCTAAATTTAAATTTTTTACCGGGTCACCACCATGGAACCAGCTCCCGGAAAAAGTCAGCAGTAATTTAATTCCGTATGGGTAAGGCGAATTGGTTATCTCTTTGCGATGAAATTCAATCTGATGAATGGCGGCGTCAATCAACTCTTTATCAATACCGTTTTCAGCAAGATCAGTCAAAACGCCGACAATAATTTCTTCAATTGGGGCGGCCGCTGATTGCGCTACATCTTTCAGCCCGCTGACAAATAAAGTATCCCGGTTATCAGCGTCAAAACCGGTGCCATCACACAGAGCGCTTCCAAGCCCTGACTCAATCAAGGCTTTGCGCAGAGGGGAGGCTGAATTGCCGAGCAGGATCTGCTCCAGCAATATCAGCACCAAAACTTCAAAGGTATCTTTAATGTCTGCCGTCAGCCAGGCCATACATACCTGACATTTTTTGCCGGCATCTTCGTTTTTGTCGAAGGGGTAAGGATAAGAGAGGGATTGCGGCTGCTTCCAGCGGGGTTGAGATGCAACATCGGTATCCGGATTGATCCGCTTGAAAGCATTCAAAACGTTGGCTTCGATAAAAGCCAGGTGATCTTTCAGTGGCAGGTTTCCGTAAGTATAGAAAAAGGCATTGCTGGGATGATAGTGCCTGCGATGGAACTCTTTTAGCTGTTCGTAAGAAAGCGACGGGATCTCGGTTGGATCCCCTCCGGAGTTGAAATGATACGTCGTCGATGGATACAGAGCCTTTAAGATAGATCGAACCATCACCTGGTCCGGGGAGGACATGGCACCTTTCATCTCATTGTAGACCACACCTTTATAAGCCAGCTGAAAGGCTTCGGTTTCGTTACCCTCCGGATCTTCTTCAATCTCCAGGCGATGGCCTTCCTGCTTAAAACTAAGTTCTTCCAGGCGAGGAAAAAAGGCAGCATCCAGATAAATGCCCATCAGGTTGTAGAAATCCTTTTTGTTCTGAGTTGAAAAGGGATACATGGTCCAATCAGAAGCCGTAAAAGCATTCATAAAGGTGCTCAAACTTCTTTTTAGCATGGAAAAAAACGGGTCGCGCACCGGATATAGTTTTGAACCGCAGAGAACCGTGTGCTCAAGGATGTGGGCGACACCGGTAGAGTCTTTCGGTACGGTCTTGAAAGCGACGCTGAATGTATTCTCAGCATCGCCGTTGCTGATGTGAATGTGTTTCGCACCGGTCTCCGAATGCTCAAGTTCGTATAAAACGGAAGAAATTTCTTTTAACGCTTCTATGCGCTCAATGCGGTAACCATTGATCCGCCCACCGGCTTTGAGTCTTGGATTGTTTGCATCTTCGATAGCTTTCATAAGCTCCCCATTTGGTTTAGTATCTTAATTTCTATAGGACATATTAGGCCCCTATATAAATCCCTCTTCGCCGGCGTTTTATTTTGCCGGTTTTATTCAAACGAAAAATAATATTGCGTATTTTCTTTTCATCAAACCCGGTTGAGGCCTGAATTTCCGCAAAGCCCAAACCCTGCCTGGATTGTT
>JAFDDW010000322.1 GCA_019310665.1 Deltaproteobacteria bacterium | reverse complement strand
GAACCGCAGCCTTCCTTGGTGCCGGTCAGCCTCAAGATGTCATGCAAAAATTCCTGTAAAGTCGTTTTGGGATCGATCAGGGATTCCACTTTTTCCCCGTTGATGGATAAACTCAAGGTTTCCATAATAAATGGCCTCCCTATCTTCAAATAATTGAATATTTTCGATTGACTATTGACAATTTTTTGTGTTTCGCAGCACCGATGGCGTTCATGCCCGGGCTGCAGCTTCTTTAATCGCTCTTCGCACCAGAACGTCAACGATCTCTCTCTTGTATTCCTCAGAGCCGTTGATATCCGTCGTCGGTTGCGCGTCTTCGGCCGATACCCGGGCGGCCTCTTCAATAAGGGTTCCGGTGATTGTCTGTCCCTTGAGAAGATCCTCTCCTCTTCTTGATCTCAGCGGTGTTGGGCCCACGGATCCCATTACAATTCGGATATCCCGGCACAGGTTTTGATCGTCAGGGTCAAGAATAAGATTTACGGCAACACTCACAACAGCTAAATCGGTTGCCCGCTGGGCAAATTTATAATAAAATCCTGCGCCCTCACTCGAATTGGGGACATGGATCTCGGTTAAGAGCTCATCCGGCTGCAGGGCGGTTTCAAAGGTGTCGACGAAAAAATCGTCCAGACTGACGACCCGCGCTCCATTCGGCCCGGTCAATGTCACTTCCGCCCCAAGGGATAAAAGAGTCGGCGCCAAATCCGATGCCGGATCGGCATGGGCCAAATTGCCGCCCACCGTTCCCCAATTTCTGACCGGAACGGAGGCCAGGGTACTCTCCATCTGGGCCAAGATCGCAAATTTTTCCTGAATCACGGCCGAAGTTTCCAAAGACCGATGAGTGGTCAAAGCGCCGATCCTCAATCCGTCCGTTTCATCGTATCGAATGTAATCCAGGTCCGAAATGCCTTTTATGTCGATGAGGTATGACGGGCTGACAAAATCCTGCTTCATCAACGTGACCAGGGACTGGCCTCCGCCAAGAAGCTTGGCTTCCTCCCCGTATTGCGAAAGTAATTCACAGGCCTCATTTACGGTTTTAGCGGGGAAATATTTAAACGTATTCATGGGTTCCATTCCTCCAATTTAAGAATACACCGGGATTTTTACTCAAGCCTCTTCTTCACAGCGTCGGCAAATTCTTTACCGACCTCCCGGGCCTTGGCCCTCAGGATTCTATCGCCGAAGGTTGCCAATTTTCCGACTATAGATATTTCGGATTGATAGGAGAGCTCGGTCTCATCTTCCGATAACGCATTGAAATTGATGCGGGTCTTTTGCCTGAAAAAACCTAAATTGCGCATTTCACTGCCTTCCCCCACAGTCCTTATCAGCTGGTGGAGGATCATTTCCTCTATAACCGTTCTAACTTTGAAGCGAACTGTGATAAACCCGACTTTGGCTTTGATGATACTGTCGTACGCTTTGTCGTTTATCGGCTCCACCTTTTCGCATCCCGGAATACAGGAACCGATTATGGCGGGATCCAGGAGAGAATCCCATAATTTATCTACCGGCGATTTCACCGTAAACTTTTCTTCAATCAGCATAAGCTTTCCCTCGCCTATGAGTCTTTAGCACTACGAGTGCATCTGCCGCTTTTACGCCACAGCCTTCATCAAAGACAATTAAGGGGTTTACATCAATTTCGGTGATGATGTCTTTGCAGTCCTGTGCCAGTCTGGAAATTCGCAGCAGCACATCAACAATCGCCTCAACATCGGAAGGTTTCCTGCCACGTACGCCTTGAAGAATTTGATATCCTTTTATCTCCTTAACCATTTGCTCAGCATCTGATATTGACAGCGGCGCAACCCGCAATGATATATCTTTTAGTACTTCCACAAAAATGCCGCCCAATCCGAACGCAATGGTAGGCCCGAATTGAGGGTCCTGAGACATGCCGATCATCACTTCAGTTCCCTCCCGGATCATTTCCTGTACCAACACCCCGTTGATTCTGGCATCGGGATTGTAGGTTTCCGCATTTGCAATAATTTCATCATAAAACCGGATTATCTCCTCTTGCGAATTAACGCCCAGTCGAATTGCTCCGGCATCAGACTTATGCAGAATATCAGGGGAATCGATTTTGAGGACTACCGGAAACCCGATCTCCCCGGCCAGACGGATCGCTTCCTGGGGTGATTTGGCAACCTGCTCCCGGGTAACCGGAATCCCGTACAGGTCCAGTAAGGCCTTGCTCTGGTGTTCACTCAGGCTTTTATCTCCGGTAGCCACCAGTTCTCCGGCTTTTTGGGCTGAAATTGAATAATCTGTATCTGTACCGGATGGTGCCGGATCTGAATATTTTTCTAAAAATTGATAATATTCAACCAGCGATTTTACGGCGGCCGCACATCTTTCCGGCGATCTAAAGAGCGCCACCTCGCTGCCGTTTAGCAATTGGATTCCCGGTTCAGATAAACTTCCCGCCGCCCACCAGCTGACAATCGGCTTGGTGCTTTCACCGATAGATTCCAGGAGCATAGACGCCCGCTGTGCACTCGATTCCCCGGCCACCATCGATACGTTGACCTGAACGATGTCAAAATTGTCGTCTTCCACAAAAAGCTTCATACATCGCTTAAACATATCGGGGTCACTGAAGATTTGACCGGTTAAATCAAACGGATTGGCAACCTTGCCGAAGGCGGCTATTTCTTTTGATGCCAGATCCTGGGTTTCTAAAGAGGGCTCGGGAACGGCCAGGCCCAGTTTCGTATAGTAATCTGCCATGATGATACCGCCGCCCCCGGTGCTGGTTAGAATACCAACCTTGCCTCCTTGGGGTATGCGACCTTTTGAGAATAAAGATGCTGTTTGAAACAATTCGTCGTAGTTGTGGACTCGGATGACACCTTTTTGCCTAAAGACGGCATCGATGACAGCATCAGAACCGGTCATCGAACCCGTGTGTGAAGCGGCTGCCTTTTGCCCGACCTCGGTTTCTCCAATTTTTAAAACGATGAGGGGCTTTTGATGCGTCAACGCCAGTTCGGCCGCTTCTATGAATTTTGCGCCATCTTTAAATCCCTCAATGACGGCGGCAATCACTTTGGTATTTTGATCGTGCAGTACAAGATACTTTATATAATCGGAGACTTCAAGATCGGCTTCATTGCCGCTGGAAATGAAATAGCTTAATCCAATGTTTTTATCCTGGGCCCGGTTTACCAATGAGCCCCCCAGGGCACCACTTTGTGAAATAAAGCCGATATTGCCCGGAATAAGGGTATCGATTTCCAGCAGTTGGGAAAATGAAAGTGCGGTGTGGCTGTTGAAATTAATCAATCCGATGCAATTGGGGCCGCAGACTCTCAAATTCTTGGTTTTGGCCAGCTCTTTGATCTTGTTTTGCGCTTCCTTGCCCGAGCGGCCCATTTCTGCAAATCCGGAGCTGAAAATAACAGCAGAACCCACATGGCTGTCAGCACATTCGCTCAACACGGAAAGGACATATTTTTCGGCAACCGCGATAAGGGCGCAATCGATTTGAACCGGTATATCAGAAACGGACGGATAGCACGCTACTCCATTAAGCTCCTGGTATTTGGGGTTTACCAGGGCCAGGTGGCCCTTATAGCCGTGCTTGGTTAGATACTTAAACAATCTTCCGCCAATTCTTGATGGATTTTCCGAGACACCGATAATCGCTACGGATTCAGGATCTAACAGTTGTGATAATTCAAGTGCCATAAAACATCCTCGGCCGGTACCATAAATTGTCGCAATCCACTTCACCTTAGGGCGAATAAAGTGCGGTCGAACTCAACCCGATAAATTCCCCCCAAAGATCCTAATAATTAAGTGCAATCCCTATGCCATCAGCAGTTTTTGTATAAATTAGTAAAAGTTACGATGGTTTTCATTTTTTTTGTTGAATTCTTTGATACATTTTGTTTAATAAAGAAACAAATAAATGAATGCGCCACATGGAGATAGCTGCTAATGGAAAAAACACATTTCCCCACCCACTTTGGCCCAAGCGCCTCAGAGGCGATAGCCGTATTCGAAGATGGCCTCATGGTTTA
>JAFDDW010000321.1 GCA_019310665.1 Deltaproteobacteria bacterium | reverse complement strand
TCTCCCTTCATGACCCCTGAGGTTTTTGGGGGAAACGAGGCAGGGATTACCCCGCTTTCGGTCAGCTTAACCTATC
Source organism: Deltaproteobacteria bacterium (assembly GCA_019310665.1). Taxonomy (GTDB): domain Bacteria; phylum Desulfobacterota; class Desulfobacteria; order Desulfobacterales; family JAFDCJ01; genus JAFDCJ01. The sequence continues at coordinate 3,972 of JAFDDW010000321.1, read as the reverse complement.
CCCCGAGTTTGATAGTCACAATATCAGGCTCTAAAAATTGTTGCAAAGCTTGACACCGTTACAAAAACCGTTACACTCATCCAAAAATCCAAAAATAGTATTTCTGTAGGATACCAAAAAAAATAGGCTTACAGTGATATAATCATCTGCAAGCCTATTTCCGTAGTATCTAAAGGGCACATAATTTTAAAACCCTTTATTTTATTGGTGCCCGGGGCCGGAATTGAACCGGCACAGCCACTAAGGACCGAGGGATTTTAAGTCCCTTGCGTCTACCTATTCCGCCACCCGGGCGTTAAAATTTAGGCATTTGATAAATATTAAAATACCCGAATGAAGGAAGGATTTCAAGAAAAAAGAAAGCCTTTTCCGTTGAAAATATTCAAACAGGCATCCACAACCTGGGAATCATAAAGGGTTCCGCTATTGAGGGTTATTTCTTCCAGGGCTTTTTCAATGCCCATGGAGGGTCGATAGGGTCGGTGGGAGGACATGGTTTCGACCACATCGGCAACGCCGATGATGCGGGCTTCAATCGAGATGCGATCCCCGGAAAGACCCCGGGGATATCCCGATCCGTCCATTCTTTCGTGGTGCTGGATGATGATGTCGGCGATGGGCCAGGGAAAGTCAAGGCCTTTCAGGATATCGTAACCGGCCTGGGCATGGGCCTGGATCAAGCTAATCTCTATCTCGGATAATTGTATCGGTTTAGAAAGAATTTCGGCCGGCAGTGAAATTTTGCCGATATCATGAATAGACGCCGCCACGTGGGCCCCTTCTATCTGGTCTTCCGAAAGCCCAATTGCCTCGGCAATGGCCCGGGTCAGTTTAGCTACCCGCCTTTGATGCCCGGAGGTGTAAGGATCTCGTTTTTCAACTGTCAAGGCGATGGCCTGGATGGTTGCGTCCGTCACTTTTTTGAGATTCGCAAAACTTTGTTCAAGCTCCAGCTGTATCTGTTTACGATTTTCAACTTCGCTTTTCAGCAGTTTGTTGGATTCCACCAGTTCAGCCGTACGTTTTTCAACCAGGCTTTCCAGTTCAGAGTGGAGGCTCAGCAGTTGTCTTTCGGCCTGCCACTTGGTACTGAGGGCCGTTGAGAATTGTACAATTTCCTGTCGGTAAAAGGGTTTTTGCAGATAAAGCAAATTGTCGGAAAAATTGGATACAGCCTCATCAGTGCCGGTACTGGTGCTGCGATAACCGGTTACCATGATGATGCTTATTGCCGGATCCAATTTTTGGATTTCATTGGCTGTCCATTGTCCGTCCGGTCCCGGAGGCATGTTCAAATCCAAAAAAGCAACCGCAAAGGGTGTGTTTTCTTTAAGCGATCTTTCAACCTCATCAACTGCTGCGTTACCCTGGGGGCAACAGGTCACTTCAAATGTCGGCATCGTCGGCAACGGATTAGCCGGACTCAAAATTTTCTGGTATAAATCCAGAATAATTTCGTCATCGTCGACGGCAAGAATTCGAAAGCGTTTGTTATTGAATTTCTTCATGGGTGAGGAATCCCGAGACACAGCAAAAAACTAGCCCTATGGACAGTGTTAAATTTTGTAATTATAGGACGATTAGTGATTTGGTGCAAGTTTTTCCGATAAAATAATTCGCGTTCCGAAATAACCGTAAGCGCAGATACCGGGTCATCTTCATATTAGCCATGCGACCATGATGTGCCGTCTGGAAATCCTTGTCAAGCGACCTGTCATCTGCTAATAAATTCCTATGAAAAAACCGGCTAACGGCCCCGAATTAATTCTGGCCTCAAAATCACCCCGTCGGCGATATCTTTTAAAACAAGCAGGACTCAAATTTTCTGTCATCCCCAGCAGTTTTGATGAGAGTTCAGTGACGCTGTCATCTCCGGATGTCTATGTCAGGCAATTGGCTGAAAATAAGGCCAGAGATATCTCAGAGCAATATCCCGACAGCTGGGTAATCGGCGCGGATACCATTGTTTTCATCGACGGTACCATATTGGGTAAACCGGGTTCGCAGGCCGATGCGCGCGCCATGCTTAAAAACCTGAGCGGAAGAACCCATCAGGTTCTGACGGGTTACTGTATTTGCCGCCATAGGACCGGCAGTCGGTTTTCAGAAACACTTAAAACCGATGTTTGCTTTAAAAAATTGACGGATCGGGAGATCGACTGGTACATTAGTTCCGGCGAACCTTTTGACAAAGCCGGAGCTTATGCTATTCAAGGAATCGGCACGTTTCTTGTCAAGCGTATCAATGGTTCTTATACTAATGTGGTCGGCCTTCCGGTTTGTGAGGTCGTGGAATTTCTAATTAACGAAAAGGTAATAGAGCTGACATCCTGAAAATTTAAAGCCAAACCTATTTAAAAGGAATGGATTCGATTATAGAAACTGATATAGACAGGATTTACAGGATTTTAAAATAGAATCCATTCATCTACTTTTTAAGTGAGGAAATAGATTTGAAAGACCGACTCGAACACGTACAAGAGCGAATTAGACAGACTGCCAAGGCCTGCGGTCGCTCGGAAACAGACATTCGCCTTGTGGCTGTCAGCAAAACCATGCCGGTTGAAATTGTCAAAAAAGCAATTGAGACCGGGATGACAGATTTTGGCGAAAATTATATCCAGGAAGCCAGGGAAAAGACCAGCAGCCTGGCCCAATATCCTGTAACCTGGCATTATATCGGCCATCTGCAGTCGAATAAGGCTAAATATGCCGTCCGCATGTTTGATTTCATTCACTCGGTAGACTCCCTGAAATTGGCCCGGGAATTGGATAAACACGCTAAAAAAATAGCCAAAGTGCAGGCCATTTTGATTCAAGTCAATGTCGCCAAGGAGGATTCAAAGTCCGGTGTCTATGGTGAGGATATATTGTCGCTGCTGAGGGACATCAGTCAATTTGAAAACCTTGCAGTTAAAGGCCTGATGACCATGCCGCCTTATTTCAATGCCCCTGATAAAGTTCGCCCGTTTTTTGCGGCCCTGAGGGGGCTTCGTGATCAAATCAAAAATGAGAACATACCCAACATTTCCATGGATGAACTTTCCATGGGTATGACCGGAGATTTCGAAGCCGCTATCCAGGAAGGGGCTACGATGATACGCGTCGGAACAGCTATTTTCGGAGATAGACATTGAAAGTACTGATACACCTGTGCTGCGCTCCCTGTTCCGTTTATCCGGTAAAAACGATGAAAGCCGGAGGGCTTGACGTCATGGGCTTCTTTTACCGGCATAATATTCACCCCTATTCCGAGTGCCTTAGAAGACAGGAAACCCTCGAAGGTTACGCTCGTCAGATTGATTTGAGGTTAATTATCCAGGAAGGTTATGATCTGGAGGGGTTTATTCAAAATGTAGTTTATCGGGAAAAGGACCGCTGCACTTATTGTTATCATGATCGCCTGCGAACCACCGCCCTTATGGCCAAACGCGGAAAATTTGATTATTTTTCCTCCACCTTGCTTTACAGCAAATTCCAAAAACACGACATGCTAAAATCGATTGGAGAATCCATCGGAAAATCCATCGGAGTGCCGTTTTTCTATGAAGATTTTCGATCCGGATGGAAAGAAGGCATTGATACATCAAAGAATCTGGGAATGTACCGCCAGCAATACTGCGGATGCATATATAGTGAGAAAGAAAGATATTATCGTAAATCAGAGTCCTGACCCGGACGAGCCGGCAAGTGCCTGGGAATAGAGAATGCCTAAAGTGCACTAAAGTGCCTAAAATGCCTAAAGTTGTGGCGTCGCTGCGCTCCGGCTTTTTTTAAAAGTCGTTTACGCTGGCAGTCCGGGAAACCAGAAATCAGAACATTGAAATAACAATTTATCGTGAACATCTAATTTCATAAAATCGATCCGCCGGCTTCCGGCCTGTAAGCCTACGGGCTGGAAGCGAGCTCGGAGAGAGGCGGGCCTTAACTTTAGGCACTTTAGTGCACTTTAGGCATTTTAGGCACTTCTTT
>JAFDDW010000320.1 GCA_019310665.1 Deltaproteobacteria bacterium | reverse complement strand
GCCTTTTCGACGGTTTTTTCACCGTCGGGGTTGACCAGGCAGCAGGTGGCGGGTGAAATCAGGCTTTTGGAAAGAAGGTAGTCTTTTTCAATCCCCTTTTGATCAAGGATATTCCATACATTTTCAAGCTGGGCGGTAAGGGTCTCAATCGTTTCAGCTTCAAAAGGCTCGAAATTGGTCGGAATGATGCCCCACGCGATCACCCCGCCATTATCCAGAAACCGTTTAATCGAATTGGCATAGGTCGAAAAAATCTCTCCGTTCAGATAGACATCCATGGATAGAATGTCCATGTCCTGGTTGAGCAGAAAATCCCAGTCCGGGTTGCCGCACAGATGGATGCCGCGCGGGCCTTCAACCAGGGCAAGAAATTCTTCCATTCTTCATAATAATTCAAGCGCGGAAGCTGGGGCCAGAAGGGAATGTCCAGGGATAAGGCCTGCGCAAGCGCTGCCTCGGCATCCGTGTGGGGCATCACCGCCATGGCGGTGGTAAGCAGATTTCCGGGAATGGGCAAGATATTATCTCCTATGATGTATTTAGAGGAAGTGGATTTTGGTAAGCTCTGTCGAGTCGTGGCCCGCACCTCGATATTAAATCCGAAATTAGAAATCCGAAATCCGAAACAATATCGAAATAAGAAGGCTCAAAATTCTAAACAGATCAACACTCCGTTTTCTGTATTCAAGTTTTGGTCATTATCATTTCGGTCATTGGAATTTGTTTCGAATTTCGAGTTTCGAGTTTCGGATTTGCCCGACTCAGCCAATACAAACGCGTAAAATTATAGAAAGTCTGCGGGATTAAATAAATGTATTACAAGACCCACGAGCTATGAGTCGGGCCCTATATATCTTTTAGGAGCTTATTCGCCGGCGACGTTTCCATGACGTCTTTGAATTTTTGAATTGCATCCGACAAGGCCTCAAATTCCTCGTTCTTCACAACGGGGATGCTATTGGTGCCGTTTTGTTCGAGGGCATCAATGACAGATGTTATGGTGAGTGTATTGATATCGCGGGCCGGTTGATAGCCGAATTTTTTATCTACCCGGGTTGTGGTCTCAGAGACCAGCCTGCTTTCGACCAAATCAAATAATATATTGTGAACGAGTCGGATGGGTGCTCTCAATTGCGCCGAAATCTCGGTATCCGTTAAAGGTATTTGGCCACTGGCAAAGTTTTTAATTAACAGGTGAGCGATTTGAAGGGTGAGCACTTTTTTAAAGGCCGGGCTTACCTTGTTGCTGTCGGGCTCATATTCATAGGTTCCGACATTCTGGTTGGCAAAAGACAACTCGGCACCGAAAAGAACCACCCACCAGCTGATTTGCACCCACATTAAAAACAGGGGCAAAGCGGCGAAACTGCCATAGATAGCGTTGTATCGTGCAGTCCCTACCTGAAAACTGATGTAGCCCCACTGGACAATTTGGAAAATGGTGCCGGCAATGATGCCGGCCACCAGACCGGCTTTGAGATTGACCTTGGTATTGGGCATTAACACGTAAATAACCGTAAATAATATCCAGATGAGCACATAGGGGATGAGCTTGAAACTCAAAAAGATCAGCGGGCTGAGCACACCTAAGAGTTTTATTTGTTGCGTCAACTGGGTAATCTGGGCGGTCACAAACACCGTTGCACTGCTGGACACCAGAATCAGCATTGGGCTGATCAGCATTACAGCCAGATAGTCGCTGAATTTTCTGCCCCAGGTGCGGGATTCCTTAATCTCCCAGATATCGTTCAATGAGGCTTCAATGTGACTGAGAACTTTTACCACCGACCAAAAAAGCAGAACCAGGCCGATCCCGGCGATGACACCGCCCTTGGTCGATTCGAGCAAAGATTCGGCATACTCGATTACTTTGGTCAGCACTTCTTCCTGTCCGGGGAGTTTTACGACCAGCTCCCTGAGCTCCTTTTCAAGGAGCTTCTCAAAACCAAACCCTTTGGCGACTCCAAACAGCATCGCCACCACCGGGACAATGGAAAGCAGCGTGTAAAAGGTCAGCGATGAGGCCCGGGTAAAACACTTGTTTTCATCAAAGCCGCGCACGGTCAGAAGAAAAATTCTGAGCTGTTTAATAAGGAAGGATTTACCGAAGGGCAGATCTTCAAGCCGGATGCGCCAGATATCGACGGTCACAAAATTGATGGCCCGGGTTATCAAGCTTTGAATAGTGTTAAATGCAGATTTTTGCATTTGGCCCACCGTAATTTAGTTGATTGCCCCGGTTAAATTCACTTCGCTTGTTTTCTACGAAAAATTTAACGGGGTAAAAGTTGACTGGGTTGATTGAGTTTATTGAGTTTATTGAGTTGACTGGGTTGATTGAGTTGACTAGGTTGATTAAGTTGAATAGGTTAAATGAATAAAATCCATTAACCTAAATCAACAATTCAACTTAATCAACCTATCAACCCCAATTTTTTTCGACCTAATCTTCCCATGTTTCATCGGTTGTGTCCTGGGTGCGATAATTATTTGCGCTGGAATCAAATAATTTAGTGTCAGGGGCGAGATGGAATTCAGCCATCAGTACTTCGGCATCCATCGGGGATACCGTCTCTACCATGGGGGAAACCGATTCCGGGCTGACAACTGTCCGCTGGAAGTCTGACAGAAATTGAATCTCTTCCGGCTCTGCCAGGTCTGTTACTTCAAGCCGGCTTTTTTCAAAGGTGATTATCTCGGTGTGCCCCGGATCCGCTTTGACGATAAAATCTGCCTCTTGGGCCAGGATAAAAGCAGTCTCTGTCTGAACTTTAAATTCAAAGGCGGATGGTTCAGGTGCACCGCTCACATAGAACCGGACTCCGCCCTGTTTCAGGGACAGAAATGACAGGCTGGATTTTCTGGCAGAATTTGAATTGGACTGAAGAAGGGTGAGTATGGTTCCCGGTGCCATTACCAATCTGCTTCCGTCAACAAGCCGGCATAAGATCCAGGAATTTTTACGCGTATGCAGGATGTCTCCCTGATAAAGCGGCAACCCGGTTTTGGCCCGGTAACCCACCGCAGGATCACGATGAAAAATGAACGTTTCTCCCCGCACGGATTGGATTTTTCCCGCCGGCAGTCCGGTACCGGCCTGAAAAACATCCTTGATGACCGTATCAGCGGGCAGTGACCTTTCTGAAATGGACATCTCCGAAACAGCCGGACGGGCTATTATAAGCAAAAGTGGTATTAAAAACGTCCCCCAGACAAAAATTTTCCTCGATCCCGGCATGTTGGACTCCTGATTAGAGCGTTTGTCAGAATAATGTAACAATATCTTGGATAATTGTAAAGAATGTAGGATGAATAATAGGCCTTTAATTTTTTTACGATTTAGGGTATTTAACAACTTTTCATTACAAAAGGGAAGATATGCGTACTTATCCTAAAAACCCTCAAAAAGTCTATTACTTTGGCACCTGCCTGGTGGACATGTTTTATCCCGGGGCTGGTATGGCGGGTATTAAACTGCTCCAGCAAAAAGGGGTAAAGGTTATATTCCCTTCACAACAAACCTGCTGCGGCCAGCCGGCCTACAACTCCGGATTTCCGGATGAAGCCAGAACCGTAGCCAGGAAACAAATTGAACTGTTTTCTGAAGATTATCCGATTGTTGTACCTTCCGGTTCCTGCGCTGGTATGATGCGACATCACTACCCTAAATTGTTTGCAAACGATCCCCGGATCGATCAGATAAAAAAGTTTTCAGAAAGAATATTTGAGCTGTCGGAATTTTTGGTCCATGCTTTGAATATACAACTGGAAGATCAAGGTCTGCCGATCAAAGTAACCTGGCATTCGTCCTGCCACGCGTTGCGCGAAATGGGGGTCACGGAAGATTCCAAATCCCTGATCCGACAGTTGAAAAATGTGGAGTTGGTTGAACTGCAAAGGGAACACGACTGCTGCGGCTTCGGGGGAACATTTGCGATCAAGCAACCGGCCATCTCAGCTGTCATGGTAAAAGACAAAACCGATGACATCCGGCAAACGGGAGCAGAACGACTCATCACCGGAGACTGCGGATGCCTGATGAATATCAGCGGAGCCATGCAATA
>JAFDDW010000319.1 GCA_019310665.1 Deltaproteobacteria bacterium | reverse complement strand
AATGCACTAAAGTGCCTAAAATGCCTAAAATTATGGTGTCGCTTCGCTCCGTCTTTTTTATAAGTCGTTGACGCGGGTCGTATGGGAGGCCAGAAATCAGAACAATGAAATGATAACTTACCGTGAGTTCAGATATCGTTGATTGGTTGATTAGTTGATTAGTTAAGTGGTTGTAAATATGGATTTATCCCTTATTTGCAAAAAATTGGACACTTCATATTTCAACAATCGTAACATTCTGTAATTATGGCTATAATTTACCTAATCAACCATTCAACCAATAAACTATTCAACGAGGTCTGTACTTTAGGCATTTTAGGCAATTTAGACACTTTAGGCATTTCTTTTCTCAGGCACTTTAGTGCATTTTAGGCATTTCGTTGGGAATGGGAAACAATGAATTCGCCGGTCTTTTCAGCGGAGCGTCCGAACAGTTCGTCGATTTCCAGGAGTTCGAGGTAACTATCCTGCCAGATGATGCTGTTTTCCTGAACAATATTTTTTACATGCTCGTATTTTCCGCCCAACGCCTTAATCTTGGCCTTGAGGGGCACATTCTGCTTAAAGGAGACATGCAGCAGCAGGAGGAACTCAATTCTGTTCGGACTGTCGGCGGAGGTGGTTGAGACAGGAATGACGAGGATACTGCGCTCATCTTTACGGCCTTTTCCGATGTATACGTTGCCCTGTCTGATGATAATCCGTTTGGTGCCTTTCAAGCGCTTGTCCGATTCAACCCGGGAGGGCACATTGGCAATATCTCCCGCTTTCTTGATAACCTCAATGGTGGTGTCGTCTGTCGGCTCACCGAGTACGCTCAGACCATCAATTCGATACAGGACGGAACCTTCGATTTGTTCAATCACAGCCTGCAGATTTTTTAAGACGATTATGTTGATATTGGTCAGCTGGGAAATCGTAAAGTTTTCACCCGCTAAGGCCTCAAACAGGATACCTTCGATCCGTTCTCTGATTCGGCTGGTTCCTACGGTAACAGTTTTGGCCTGATGCTTGATGGCATCCACCGGTCGCGCCAAGGCGCTGATGGCATCCGCCAGGCGACTGAAGAAAATGTTGAGCATGTTGACGGCGGTGCCCTTTTGGTTGAAATCGAGATCGAAATCCGTTACCGGCAACCGACCGGACAAATATTTGAGCAAAAGGGTGAGATCTGAAGCGATATCCAGGCCGATGGTGGTTGGGAACTGGTTTGATGCTCTTTTTTTCCTGAATTCGTTATAAAATTCGGCAATTTTTTCCTGGAAGGGCTTTTCGAGAATGATTTCGTATACATCCAATCCCTGGCTGTCATATTCATCCAGACTTTGTTTAATTTGATTCCGGAATCGGTATAGAAACCGTGAGCCTTCATTAATGGCTAAAGCGGCATAGTATCCCCAGATGTGACCGACCAGGGTGTTTAAAATGGGCGCCAAATGCTCGCTGACATGCGGCACCTGGAATACGGTATCCGCGTAGGGGTCAAAACGATCATCGCCCTCAGCCACAATAACGATGGGCGTGGCTTTGTGGGCCTTGAATATGGCGGTATCCTTTATGATGTCACCAATCACCGTATTTCTTGTGCCGGCGGCGCAGACAATGATCAGCGGTTCCGATGACAAATCAATGTGTTTTTTGTCTTCCACGAAATCCGATGATATCGTTTTGTAGCAAAGCTCACTGAGTTTGATGCGTATTTCATCTGCTGACGCCTTGTTGGGACCGCTGCCCACCGCTGCCCAGTAAGTTTTGGTGACCGCCAGTTTCGAGGCCGACTCCCTGATGGCATCACTTCCGGCCAGTATTTTGCGCATATGAGAAGGAAGCGCCAGCAGTTGTTTAATTTCGTTGGTGACAAATTCCGCGTTGCGGCGCTTTTTAAGGGCTGCAATGTAAAGCCCCAGGATGGCACCGGCAACAATTTGTGAATAAAAAGCCTTGGTGGAGGCCACAGACATCTCAATATCCCGGCCGCTGCTGGTGTAGATTACCCCGTTAACTTTAAAGGTGATATCAGAATCTCTGCGGTTTACAATGGCCAGCGTATAGGCCCCCCGTTCTTTGACCATGTCAACCGTACGATTCGTATCGGTGGTTGTGCCCGATTGGCTGATCGCTATTACCAGCGCATCTTTCATGCTCTCGGCCGTGTCGTTCTCATTTAATTGAAATCCGCTGAGTTCCGAAGCTTTTAAAGCGCTGATCTGATAGGCGGGATTATCCATATAGTAATTTAAAATATTGGCGCAGGCCAGTGCCGCTACGCCTGCGGTGCCCTGACCGATGAAAAAAATACGTTTGATCCGACCCTCGATCAGCCTTTTTTTCAAGGCCGCAGGAATCACCGTGTCATCCAGGGCAATGACGTATTGACGGTTGTCTTCTTCATTGACTTTCCACCGATTCTGCAGGGTTTTATCCATGGAATCAGGTGATTCCGAAATTTCTTTTAAAAAATAATGGGGATAATCCTGACGGTCGATATCCCTGGAAGTAATATTAGTCTGTTTGAGGTCGTTTTCGCTCAGCTCCAGGGGCGTGCCGTCATAATGCATGGCACGGATGCCTTCCAGCCCTCCCGCCGTTTGCTGGTCCAGCATAAGAATCTGTCCCTGGGTGGTGCCGTTGATGCTTTCCACCACCGTCTCGCCGTCCAGTTTTAGGTAGCGGGAGGTTTCTTCTACAAACCCGTATACCTCGGAAGTGGGAATGTAATGATTTTCGGCAATTCCCACAAAAAGAGCCTGTCCGCTGCCCTTCTGGGCCAGAAAAATTTTTCCGGGGGCCAGATCCGTGTGCATCGAGATTGCATGGGAGCCTTCAAAGTCATTGACTGCCAGCCGAAAGGCCTCGTCCATGGCATGCCCCTGCTGGAAATATTTTTGAATGACCAGGGGAATGATTTTGGTGTCGGTGGTGATATCCCGGGGAATTTGATCTCCGCTATTTTCAAATTCGCGCTTGAGTTGCTGATAATTATCGATGTCACCATTCAGACAGGTATGGATGATACCACTGCCGGCGGCTGAATTTTGAGCGGTCTGGTTGTCGACCGGGTGGCAGTTGGCTTCGGTAATGGCACCCACCGACGCCCAGCGGGTATGGGCGGATACCGTGTCAAATTTTGACTGACAGGTGGCCAGGTCCTGCAGTATGGGGTCATTGGCAATCTGGTTGCGCAAAAAAGTGATATTATCTCCCAGGCTGCCGACCTCATTGGCCACTTTATAGGTCATGGCGACGGCCACCTGATCGTCTCCTGTATCCTTTTGCAGCCGGTGAATACTGACGTCGCGGTTTGCCAATGTGTCATGGTTGCAGCGTTCCTGCAGCGGGTGATCGATATTGGCCTGTTTTAACGAGTGTTCGAATTTGTCAAATTCAGCCGGGCTTAATACAAACATCAGCGAGATACCGGCGGAATCACGTCCTCTGACTTCGAGCCGATCGATACTATTTAGAACAGTGTTTATCTTTTTATAAGTGTTGACCACCGAAGGCTGCCGCTGTTGATCGGACCCATTGAGTAAGGCATCTATTTTTTTTATGTTATCCAATATTTCGCGGTGAATGCACCAGGAGATATCTTTGAGCTTTTCGATTCTGACGGCCATCAATTCCACTTTTGGCGCCGGCAGGTGTCCCATGTGATCCGTCAGCATTTTTGACTCGGCCTCAAAGACATCGGTCAGCCGTTCGCCAACGGTTTGCAAATGCCGGCGTTGTTTTGAGTCGCTAAAGATGGCAAAAAAGTGATCCTCGGATTTGAAGGTTTGAACCCCCTGCCACAGAGATTCGATGAGGTCTTTTCCGCCCAGGTAGCCGCCTTCAATGTCGGCAAAGTCATTATCGCGGCAGGTCTTACAGCCCTGGCGCTCGATGACCTTGACCAACTCATCCAGGCGGGCGGCACTTGGCGGGGATTTTGTCGGTCTGGTGTTTTTATAAGAGACAATGGCGGCGATACCGCAGCCCAGGATATTTTGTTGGATCGGGAAAAAAACAATGGACCCCGGGGGCACACCGGTCGGGTTGCGGCCCCAATAGACGTTCGCTGTCAACAAATC